>JBIPND010000551.1:0-3202 GCA_044374015.1 Luteolibacter sp.
TGGAGGTTTCCGCCGGTCTTCTCCTGATAGACAAACGCGATGAACCGGGTGGCGGACGACAAGACGTGCGAGAAGGCTTGATCGGTGTTGTCTTTGTTCGTTAGGGTTAGGAGGGTCGTGTAATTCACGCCATCCGGCGATTCCTGAATTCCGAAGGTGCCCTGGGTCGCGGTTCCGCTCGCGGGATTTCCATCAAGCCAATAACTCAGGGTGGAGGGCGGGCTGTTGAACGCAATGACCAGCCGGTCCCCGGTGTGGTCAAATTTCGCGGAGCCGGTCCCGGTATCTCCCCCGAGGCTGCCTGCGTATGGGCTGCCCAAGCCGGTCCCGACGAAGCCGGTAGGGAGCGGGCTCCACGGCCCTCCGAACTGGATGGGCAGCGATGTTGCGGAGATCACAGGATCATTGTCGATCACCGTCACGCTCACATCGGATGGGCTGGACGAGGCGTAGCCCGGATCCGCCGAAGTGATGGCATGGGAGACGGTGGCGATCAGGGTCGCTTCGTTGACGGTATCGTTCACCGCCGCGAGCGTGATGGTTTGTGGCTGATTCCAGTTCGCCGGAGTGAAGGTCACGCTGGCGGGTATGGTCGTGATCTGTGAGACGGGGGATGGGGAGAGGTTCACGGTCACGTCGGCGTCGGGCTGGCTGGTCAGGAACAGGGTGTAGCTGTCGCCGGCACCGCCTTCGGTCACGGTGGCGGAGGATTTGCCAGCTTGCACCGAACCACTCCAGATGAGGGAAGCGTAGCCGGGATGGTCGATGAACGGGTTCCTGTTATTTTGATAGGAGCTGTGGATCACGTGATTCATCCGCCGTTCCCCGGGGCTTACCGGATCCTGCTGGTGCCAGAAAAGCAGGGTGGAGAGCTTCGCGAAGCGGCCCGCTCCGTCATTCGGCGTTTCGGCGGCTTCGAGATCGATGGTTTTCGCGTCCGTCCCGTCGTAGCGGATGATCATGTAGAGAGCGGTGCGCGCGAGGTCACCCTTTTCGACATCACGGGGCTGCCATGAGTCCGCGTCCCGGCTGCACAACGGAGCGAGCGCGGGGACGGTGACGTTGCCGCTGGACTGGTCGAAGTAGAGGTTGCTGCGCGCGCTGTTCACCGATTGCAAAACGGGGCGAAGGTTGAAAAGATCGGTGTAATCCGGCCCCGCGTCCGCATCGTTGAATCCGGGATCGACGTTTTCGGTGTTGAGCCCGAACGAGACCGGCCAGACGTGCTCGCGGCTCCAGGTGGTGTCACCATTCTGGCCGGAATAATAGTTGGCGAATTTCCCGAGCGAGGTCCCGGAATACACCGTGAGAAGATTGGCCGGGTTCGCGGGGTCTTCGTGGATGGCGCGCAGAGGGTTCAGGGTCCCGCTGTAGGTGAACTGCACATGTCCTTCGCTGATAATGGAATTGAGCGCGGCTTTGAGTGCCGCACCGGTCAAGCCTTCGGCGGCGTCATAATATCCCGTGGGCGGGGAAAAACCGTCTTCGTCATCCACCACGGTGAGGGTGGTGGACGCGGGAACGGTGGATGGCGCGGAGGCGAACAGACTAACCGCTTGCGGGCCATCGGCGATCGCATCATCGACGGCACGGACGGTGAAGGTGGTGGCGCTTGCTCCGGCGGGAATGATCGACGGGTTGGGAGTTTCCAACAGGAGTTCCGTCGGATCGTTGATCGTTAGAGTGACCGGCAGGTCCGAAGTCACCGGCGAGGAGGTGGTGACGGTGACGAGGGCGGTGGTGCCCCCGTTTTCCGGGAGGGACGTGGGAGACACCGAAATGGCAAGGGTATTTCCGGCGGGGGATCCGGTCACGACGATGTTGTCGATGGCGATGCCGGAGCTGTTTCCGGATTCGGAGCCGCGCCAGATTGCCCAGCGGATCTGGACGGTGGGTTGATTCATCGCTGCGGCCGGCAGGGAGATGTTAGGGGACGTTTTCAGACCGGGGCTGCCTCCCGACTGGCTGTAGGGATTCAATCCGGTGCTCGCTGCCAAGGTGCTCCAGCCGCCGGTGTTGCCGACGCGATATTGGCAGACGACTCCGATGGTCCGGGTGTTGGCAACCATGCTTTCGACATCATATTGAAGCGTCACGCCGGCTTGCCCGGTGGTGTTGACCGCAAGCGCAAGCTGGTTGACGCCGTTGGTCGTGCTGCCGCTGGTTTGGATGTAGAAGCGGGCGTTGCCTGCGGTCGCGTAGCCGAAAGAACCGGCGGTGGTTCCGACATTTTCGGTCGCCGCCAGGATCGCGTTGGCGGTTGGCGTAGTGCCGGCGGCGAGGGCCTGGGTGTTGATAGAGACGCCATTCAGCCCGCTCCAAGCGGCGATTCCGCTTGGCAGGCTGGTAAACGGGATGGTCCCGAAATCCTGGGAATAGGGGAGGGTTTGCGGCGTCGGCTGGGTCTGCGCCAAGGCGAGGCCGAACGAAGCGACCCATGCAAGAATGGCGGCTGAAATGCGTGACACGGGCTTCGGATCCCCAAATGCAATGCCGGAAACCCGCCGCCTTTGTTGTCGCACATGACCCATTCCGGAGGCTACCGAGATCTCTCCGGGCGGCAAGTGACGTTAGTTTTGGGAAATGTGGGTGAAGTGCGTGAGGTAGTAACTGTGGATGGGCTTTCCGATGACTTTTGGCATCAGATAGTAAATCGACGCCAGGCCGATCGGGGTGAACCAGAGGCCCAGCGCGTTGTGGGCATACCACCAGTTCATCGGTGCCTGCGCGGCAGCTTGGACCGGGAACCACAACAAGAGCATCTGGACGGTGAGATACATCAGCGGAAACCAGAAGAAGGCCGCCACGATATACCACTGGGAAACATAGATATGACCCGGTGCCCGCCTGCGGATCAGGCTGACGGCGGTCATCATCACGAAGGCGAACGAGATCAAAAGCGGCGGTGCGGCATACGCCGGATACTCGAGCCACTCGATCAAGGTGCTGTCGCCCGCACCCAGGTGCCCACGGCATTGCCGATGTTCCAGAAAACGACCGCCAGGGTGAGGCTCATGTCGTCCTTGATCGGCACCCGGCACAGACGCGAGAGAATCCACAGGCCGATGCCGATAGCGGCGGTGGAGAGCCAGCCATATGCCACCGTATTCAAGTGCGCCGGCCGGACCCGGCCGAAGGTGAGCCAGTCGGTATCCGCCAGAAATCCCGGGTTGTGCAGTTTGATCGACGCCCCGATCAGCAG
>JBIPND010000554.1:0-3201 GCA_044374015.1 Luteolibacter sp.
TCAAATGGTGCATCCGGTAGGTGTAGCGCGCATGAATCCCCGCCACCCCGGCCTCGTCCCCCGCCGCCCGGGCATCCGCGATTTCCTTCGCCACCGCCGCCACCACGGCCTCCTTATAAATCGCCGATAACCGCTTCAGCAGCACCTCATCCGAGATCCCGCCCAGCGGCATCGGCGGCACCTCCAGCAGGATGTGGAAGTGATTGGACATGATGCAGTATGACAAAACCCGGCAGCCCGAAAAATTCTCATACATCCGCATGAACATCCGGAAACGCTCCCGCTCCGCCGCCTCAAACACAAACCGCCGATCCACGACCCGGCTGACGCAATGGTAGAGGGCCGGCTTCGTGAGCGAATCCTTCCACGGGGCAATGAATCTTTTATTACTCACGGTTCCAACCTACCCACCCAAACCCTCCAAGCAAGGCATATCCTTATTATTTGTCTGGGAATTTATTGGGATTCGGATTTTTTTCGGGATTTTTTTCGGGGTTTTTGAGATTAGCGCGCTGCACAAGCCAGGGACTCAAAAGACTTCAAACAGGTGTCGGGCGGACCGGGCTGGGTTTCGGACGGTTTGGGTCAAGGGCTCATTCCTTCCGCTTCTGACGGATTTGCCTGCCGGGGAGGCTTTGGCTCCCGGGATGTTCCCGGATCAGCCGCGACTGGCGGAGTTAGTCCACCTGACTCGCCCAGCACGCGCTCTCGCTGATGATTCGCCTTAAGCTCGATCTTGCTCGGCTTAGGGGATGCCAACAAAATTGTTTTGAGCTTGAAGCCGATAAACAGAAGAAAAATCACGCCCAAGGCGCCCGCAAATGCGACGTAACGGAAATGCGAGGGCTGCGCTAGCTTCCACTCAAGCTCTTTGATCAAGGCGTATTTGGGATCAACACGCTGAAAGGTGCCAAAAGCAGCTTTGTCAGGTGCACCCACCTTCACCCAGGAAGAGTTCCTTTCGATTCGCCTGACCCGCGTGAGTCGGGAAGCTCCGCCGCCGGGCCCCGTGGCACGGGGAGCGATGGATGAGCCCTTCGTGCCCTCATTTCCAATAGGCAAATCCGGAGCAATCCTGCTGGCCTTGGGTTTTATTTTTTCCGGCTCCATCTTGGTTCAAAACTTTATAAATTGATGGCACTGATTGAAACACCTTCCGCTGGATGGCCGTTTGTCGCGGCTACGTCCGGCTGCCTGAGAACGGATTCGGCAAGTGACCGGAAGATCGAGTCAATCTGAGCGGGGTTCATCCCAGATCCGAAATGAAGATGAATATGAATGCCCTCATCCTTTCCTTTGTCTGAACTTCTGTCCAGATCGTGAGCAGGAACCACGGACAGATTTCTTGGGCGACCCGGAAATTTTTTGATACAGTCACCATCCACGCCGGATGTTTTTGGCTCAAACAAGCTCTTAGTATACTCGGAGACGAACACTTTTTTTTCCACGACATCGACATACCCAAGCTGACGTGCCATCTGAACCAGGCAGTTCAACGCGAAGCGCGACGATGAAGGATCGCGGTGAAACAATGCCTCAGCACCGGCCATGACGGCCACTATTTCGGTTTCTTCATTTATCCGAAGCCATGACAACAGTCTCAGCATTTCCGGCCATCTATCAATGATAGTTCTCCAACATAGGATGATTTGCTCGGAATCTCCGCTAGCAAGGGCATACGAGAGTAAAGAGCCGTTCTCACTTAGATCCTTATTCATCCCGGCGTTCAGAATGCCGGCACTGGTGAAGAATCCGAAGTTCTGCATGACAACATGTAGGGGGTAGCCACACGCGTTGGCAAGAGGCTCCGGCTTAACAAGGCCATTCTCAGCGTTTCTCATTTGCGCGACAATCGCGCAAAGTGTTTCATATTTGCTTGCCGGAAGAGCCATTGTCGTTTGTTTCCCTACTTGCAATGATCTTATTCCGGGCGAAGACCCCGTTCTGCCGCCGGCATCTCCCGAACACAGCGGGTTCGGAGCGTTGCGGCCGATTCACCCGCGTGATGAGCACACGCCTTGTATCGATCCTGCGGAGCGGGACGAAACAAGGCACTGCCTCGCGGCAAGCCGGCGGCGGATTCCCCGCTTTCGGGAGTATGCTTTCTGCGGGAGGCTCCTGAAACAGCCAGTGGACCGGGCCGGTGGGCTGGGAAAAACGAGGTCTCATGGCTGGCAATCATCGTGCTCCCTCCATGGTAGGAATGTCCGCGGCGACGGGCTCGCGCAGAGTGATCTCGCCGGCGCGCAGCTTGGTTAGAGCGTAGTCGAGTAGCAGACTCGTCATGCGCTTCATGGAGTTACCGGTAACACTTGCCGCACCGCTTGGGCGGGCGTGAGTGTCGGTGAAGATTGCGACGACGGCTTTTTCTAATTTGCTCATTAGTTTTCTAATAGAAAACAGTTTCTCTGTCAGTTGTTAAACAAAAATTTTCAGTTCAGGCAAATTTTTCTAATTTTGGTCTCCAGATGAGACTCACAAATGACGTCATTGCGCTGATACGCAACAGGTTACTAGGGAATCCAGGGGTAGTGAATTTCGATTTGGCAGTCGGCGGATTTGGCGCGCGCCATCAGCTTGGCGTAGGTGGTGCCGCTGAGGGTGCTTTCGAGGCCGAAGGACTTGCCTGATTCCAAGCAGTCTTGAATTTCGTGAAGCAGAAGCTTGCCGGCCTCAACGGCGATCCTTTCCGGATCGAGCTGGGAGAGTCCGCGGGCGATCGCGGCGGCATTGAGGCAACGCGGAATGGGCACGAGTTGGCGGAAATAGGCGCGGGCGAAGGTGGTTTTGCCCGCGCCGTTGGAACCGGCGAAGAGGTAGAGGGTGGGTTCTCCGGTCAGATTCATTCGCTCCTCCGGGACATTGGAGGCATAACCTCCGCGCGTCCGGGCTTCCCGCCAATCGCCCGTCCCACGGTCATATCGAGCCTGCAAAAAAGGCAGCTCAAGCGAGCTGCCTTTTTTGGGTTGATGTGGATGGATTGGTGGTGGTCAAGCCTTCGACCCAAGGAGCTTGCGCAACGCCCCCAGGCCGAGGAGGGCGATTCCAAGGGAAACCACGGTGATGCCGCCGTCAGGGACGTTATGGGTGCCTGGCGCATACAGGTTGAAGTTCGAGAGTCCGTTGCCGTTGAATCCCGCACCCGACGTATTGACTGTGATTTCAGTACCGATCGGCAGGTCGCCAATGTAAAAGACCATC
>JBIPND010000553.1:0-3201 GCA_044374015.1 Luteolibacter sp.
TGCGCCGCTCGGACGAACTCCAGACGCTCTGGGAGGACTTCCTCAAGCAAAACCCCAATCACCCGATGGAATTGCGTGGCGTGTCCGAATTGTCGAAACTCCTCTCGCGCGCCAACAAGAAGGAGGAAGCCCGCAAAATGCTCGCCGAGTATGCCCTTCGCGATGTTCACAACACCCGCTCCGAATACGTCGAGATGCTGCTCAGCCAGCTGGCCGGCCAATATGTGCCACCTCGCTCGTTCAAAAAAGACGCCGCGCCGCCTGATATCGACGCCCTGCTGGCGGAGCTCACCAAGCAACTTGAAATCCCGGAAAGCGCCCACACCCTTGCCTATCTCGCCCGCGTCAATTTCGCCAAGTCGGAACTCGCCCGCATGATGCGCGATCCGGTGCGCAACGCCCGCTTCCTCAACGCCGTCGCAGGCACCTCCAAACCGGAGGATCTCGGCCCGATCCTGCTGTCCATCGTGGGACAATTCCTGCTCGATGACCGGCAGCTCGACAACGCCATCCCGCTTTTCGTCCGCCTCCGCGATGCCTTTCCGGACTCACCCTACTCGGACGCCGCTCCCGTGGGGCTCGGCCGCATCGCCCTCGCGAAAAAAGACTACGAAGGCGCCCTCAAGGAATTTGATTACGCTCTCACCCGCGCCGCCGGCAGTTCGATGATGAAAGAGGCCACCTACGGCAAAGCCCTGGCCCTCCAAAGCCTCCGCAAATTCGACGACGCCAAAAAGCTCTTCGAAGAAATCGTCGCGGCCAAAGAATGGCGTGGCCTTGAAAAAGCCGGTGCCCTGCTCCAGCTGGGTGAAATCGCCGCCGAAAACGGTGACAAAGGAGCCGCCAACGCCTATTTCCAGCGGGTTTATCTGTCCCACGGAGCTTACCCGGACATCGCCGCCAAGGCCTACATTCGCAGCGCCGAAATGCTCGAAGAAACCGGACAACACGAAGCCGCTGTCAAAACCTACCGCGAACTCGCCCGCAATCCGAAATTCGCCGACACTCCCGAGGTGAAAATCGCACGCCAGAAAGCTGAAGAATGAAACATTCCATCCGTCCATTTCCCTCAATGATCGGCCCCGTCGCCGTGGCGTGCGCCGTGCTGTGCCTGTCCTCAACCGTCGGCGCCCAAGAGGAATTCGAATTGCAGAACGGCCGCCGCTTCCCTGCGGAGTCCGTCAAGCCGTCGGCCAATGGCTTCACCGCCACCTTCGTCGAAGGAACCGCCCAGCGGACCCTCAATTTCACCGCCAAGGACATCGTCCGCACCTCGCTCCGTGAGCCGAAGGAAGTCGCTTCCGCCCGCGTGCTGATCGCATCCGAAAAACCGCAGCAGGCTCTCGAAGCCCTCGAAAAGATCGAGCCCGCGCTGCTCGCTTACCAATCCCTTCCGGATTCGTGGTGGCAGCGCGCCGCCATCCTGCGCATGGACGCGCTTGCCGTGCTCGGGAAAAACAACGAAGCCCAAGCCGTCGCCCGTCCGGAGGCGCTTGCCAATCTGTCCGTGGAGAATGCCTCGCTGCTCAAAGATTTCCTCCGGGTGATCAGCCCGGCCGAGAACGACCCGGCCGAGAAAATCGAAATTTTGCGCTCGCTCTCGGAACGCACCATCGACCCGTGGGTCAGTGCCCGGATCTGGCTTGAAATCGGCAACACCCTCGCCGGCCAAGGCAAAATCGAAGATGCCATCAAAGCGTGGCTGCGCGTCCCCGTGTTTTTCCCCGCCGAGCGCGACCTCGCGGTGCGCGGCACCATCCTCGCCGCCCGTGGACTCCAACAAATCCAGCGCCCGCAAGACGGCATCAAGCTGCTCAACGACTACATCGAGGATTACATCGCTTCCCCCTACAAAGACACCCTCCAAACCGAAGTCGCCAAGCTCGACCCCGCCAGTTTACCCGCTTCCACTCCCAAAGCCTCTCAAGAAGATCCACAAGAGCCTGCCGAAACCGCCAATTGAACCACCCGTTTAAACCGTTTAAATTCCTCTCAACCTAAATCGTCCCATCATCCGCCGCATGAAAAACCATCCCATCCTCCGTTCCTTCTCCATCGCGCTCCGACTTCTCATGGTCGCATTCGTTGTTGGGCTCGCCTGCCCGGTCACCACCGTCCAAGCCCAGGAACCCGCCCCAACCAGCGAGACCGCTCCCGCAAAACCGGCCGCCCCCACCAAAAAGACCCTGTGGGAAACCATCAAGCTCGGTGGTTGGGTCATGTACCTCATCGGGATCATGTCGGTGTTCACGATCTACCTCGTCATCGACGTGACGCTCCGGACGTCCGAAAGCCGCCTCGTCCCCGGGGAAGAGCTCGAAAAGGCGCGCCAACTGTTCATGGCCGGCGATTACGTCAACTGCTACCAAGTGATGAAGGGCAATCCCTCGGCGTTCAACAATTGCGTGAAATACGGGCTTTCGTTCGTCGGCAAGGGTAAGGAGCAGACGGAAGAAGCGCTGCTGGTCGAAGTGAACCGGGAAAACAACCGTCTTCAGAACCGCATCAACTACCTCTCCGTCATCGGCGTTTGCGCCCCGATGGTCGGTCTGGTCGGAACCGTGGTCGGAATGATGGGTGCCTTCTCCGCCCTCGGCGAGGCCGGCTCCGGCGACACCTCCGCCCTCTCCGAAGCCATCGGTCACGTGCTCGTTGCCACCGCTTCCGGTCTGATCGTCGCGATCCCCGCGTTCATGTTCTTCTACATGCTCCGCAACCGCCTCACCGCCAAGATGCACTGGCTCGAAGACCAGGTCACCGCGATTTTCCGCAACATGCCTTACGATCACTTCCAAGGCCTTGAAATCGGCGAAGAACTCACCTTCGCCGCCCTGCCAAACTGGATCGAGGCCGATCCGAATGCCTCTTTGGCTCAGTAAAACCCTTAATCCCACCCCCAACCACCCATGGCTAGTGCAGGCGGCAACGGCAGCGACCCGGAATTCCAGGTCGCTCCCATGATCGACGTGCTCCTCGTGCTGCTCATTTTCTTCATGAGCATCACCACGGACCAAGTGGCGAAGATCGACCGGTCGATCATCCTGCCTCTTGCACCCGAAGCGAAAAAACGCGAGCACGATCTCAAAAACGAGGTGATCGTCAACGTGGACTGGGACGCCGCACTCAATGCGAGCCAAGTCCGCTACGGTGCGATCATCTGTGATCCTCTCGAAAAACTCGCCGAATACGTCGACCCGGTCA
>JBIPND010000045.1:0-10414 GCA_044374015.1 Luteolibacter sp.
TGAAAAACAGGCCGAAGCCCAGGCCGCTGACGGCGAAGAACATCACCCACAAGTCCTGCGGCACGAGGGTCAGGCCGAAGAGGTGGAACATGCGGTTTTCCACATCGAGGAAAACCGCTGGGCTGCCGTTGATCGGGATCCATGGCAGCAGCACGTAGATGGCGATGAGCAGGATGCCGACGGCGCGCCTGAGGGCCGTCCATTTTCCCGTCACGTCGGCGGGATGGAGGAAATAGCGCGAACCATCATCGTTGATGGTGGTCATGGAGACCAGGTTCGGTTTTTTAGGAGCGGCCATGGGAAACGGATCCCAGCATCGGTCTGATCCGCTTCGACTGCTCCGCATCCCCTGCGCTAAACCGCGCAGGGGCTACGCTAAAATCTGCGGAGTGTCAGACGTAATGCAGCTCCTTGGCTTTCGCTTCGATCGCGGCGTTGTTGTCCAACAGCTCCTGGATCGGATCCCAGCGGCCGGAAAGCAGCGCTTCGCGGGCCGAGTCCGGCATGGTGACCGGGATTTCCAAACCGCAGGAACTGCGCACCATGAGAGCCTGCACATCGATGGTGACTTCGACGGTCGGATCGGCCTCGACCGCATCGCGGATGGCGACGACGTGGGCGGCGGAAGCCATCACGCAGGGCATGGCCAGCGTGGTGGAATTGCCATAGAAAATTTCCGCGAACGACTCGGCGATGACGCCGTTGAAGCCGTATTTGCGCAGCGATTGCGGGGCGTGCTCGCGGGACGAACCGCAGCCAAAATTGACGCCGGCCACGAGGATCGACGCCTCGCTGAAGCGCGGGTCGTTGAGCGGGTGATTGGTTTTTTCGCCGGTTTCGGAATTGAAGCGCACGTCGTAGAATGCGAATTCGCCGAGACCATCGAAGGTCACGCATTTCATGAAACGCGCGGGGATGATGCGGTCGGTATCAATATCCGCGCCGGGAATGAAAACAGCGCGGCCGGTGACGGTGGGGACGGGGTCGAGGGCCATGGGAGATTTGGAATGTTAGATTGAGCTAGGAAAAATCAGCCGTCCTCGCGGTAGCGAAGATACCAAGGACGTTCCACGTCGTCCGGGAAGGTAGCGGTCTGATAGAAGGCGGAAACCGGGATGGTTAGATCGATGGACTCGAGATGCACGAGTGAATCCAGCATCGTGTAGTGGTGTCTTTTCCAACGATCCGAGCGGCGGACGATGAAAATTTCCGGCCAGTCCTGTTCGATGTAAACGATTTCCTCGACGCTTGGGATGCGCTTGTAGTTGGCGAGTTTGTCGCCGCGGTCGTTGCGCGAGGTCGAGGGGGAAAGCACCTCGATGATGAGCTTCGGCTGGCGGACGACGTGCGCATCGTCATCGGCGGGCTCGCAGGTGACGAAGACATCTGGATAGTAGTAGGACTCGGTCAGGTCGTCGGCGAGTTCCACTTTCACCGCCTCAATGAAGACACGGCACGGGCCTCCCTTGAGGTGGTTTTTTAACAATGTATAGACATCACCGCAAATCTCGTTGTGCCTGAGACTCGCACCGGACATCGCATAAATCCGGCCATCGACGAATTCATGCCGGACCTCCGACGAGCGCTCTCCTTCGAGATACTCGGCGGCGGTGATCGGCAGTTTTTTCGCGGAACTGTTCATGACTCTGGCAGATTATGCCACGGCAGCCGGTTTTTCCAGATGGAAAAGCTCGCGGGCATCGGCGATGGAGCCGGTGATCGCGGCGGCGGCGACCATCACCGGCGACATCAGCACGGTGCGGCCGGTGGGCGAACCTTGGCGGCCTTTGAAATTGCGGTTGGAGGACGAGGCGCAGAGTTGATCGCCGATGAGTTTGTCCGGGTTCATCGCCAGGCACATCGAGCAACCGGCGGCGCGCCATTCAAAGCCGGCGGCGCGGAAAATATCCGGCAGGCCTTCTTGTTCGCACTGGATTGCGACGATTTGCGAGCCGGGAACGACGATGGCGGTGACACCCGCGGCGACCTTGTGGCCTTGGATGTATTTTGCGACTTCGCGGAAATCCGAGATCCGGCCATTGGTGCAGGAGCCGATGAATGCGACGTCGATTTTCACGCCCTTGATCGGGGTGCCCGCGCCGAGTTTCATGTAGGCGAGCGCTTCTTCGATGGATGCCTTTTCCAAAGGCGTGGCGGCGGTGGCGGGATCCGGAATGGTTTCGGAAATCGAGATGCCCTGGTCCGGTGAGATGCCCCAAGTGACGGTCGGCTCAATGTCTGCGGCGGCGATTCTAACGATATCGTCGTAGTGCGCGTCGGCATCGGAGGCGAAGGACAACCAGCGGCTGGCGGTGGCGCTGAAATCGGCCATGTCCACATACGGGCGGCCGCTGAGGTAGGCGATGGTTTTGGCATCCGGATTGATGTAGCCGCAGCGGGCGCCGCCTTCGATGGACATGTTGCAAACGGTCATCCGTTCTTCCATCGACATGCGGTCGAAAACATCGCCGGCGTATTCGTAGGCGTAACCGATGCCGCCGTTCGCGCCTAACAAACGGATGATGTGGAGAATGACATCCTTGGCGTAAACGCCGGGAGCAAGGTCGCCGTTCACTTCGATGCGGCGGACTTTCATTTCCTGCAGCGCAATGGTCTGGGTGGCGAGAACGTCGCGGACCTGGCTGGTGCCGATGCCGAAAGCGATCGCGCCGAACGCGCCGTGAGTCGCGGTGTGGGAGTCGCCGCAAGCGATCGTGGTGCCCGGCTGGGTGATGCCTTGCTCGGGGCCGACGACGTGGACGATGCCTTGTTTGCCGGAGGCGAGGTCGAAGTAGGTGACGCCGAAATCATCGGCATTTTTGCGCAACGCCTGCATCATTTCCGCAGCGAGCGGGTCTTGGGGAGCGTCCTGGTTGATCGTCGGCACGATGTGGTCGACGGTGGCGAAGGTGCGCTGCGGGAATTTCACCTTCAGCCCGAGGTCGCGGAGCATGCCGAAGGCTTGCGGCGAGGTGACCTCGTGGATGAGGTGGGTGCCGATGAAGAGTTGCGTGCGTCCGTCGGCGAGCGTGCCGACGGTGTGAGCGTCCCAGACTTTTTGGAAGAGGCTTTTTCCCATGGTAAGATGTCCGCCGAGGTTCGCGGCGGGGCGGGAAATTGGCCATGCCGAATCAGAATGTCAAAGCCGCATGCGATTTCAGAAAAGAAAGAAGCGGGCGGATCAGGATCCACTCATCTCGATGATCAGACCGGTGATAATCGCCGCGAGCGCGAGGAGGGCAACGATCACCCCGGCGATTTTCCAGCGCCGGCCGGACGATCCGGTTTTCGGCGGGGTGCCATCGATCCATTCGTCCCAGGATTTCTCCTGCTTGGTTCCAGTGCGGTGATAGTGGCGAAGCGGCCCGTGGAAACGGGTTTGTTCGTCAGGTAAATTGCGGGGCTTCATACGTGGTTTGACGATGCAATGCCAGAGAAGCGTCCACCCTGGAAGCTCTATTTTATCGCGCCACCTAACGGCCGATAAAAAGCGCCCTCCCACGGAGGCGGGAGGACGCAGGATCATTGGCTATGCAACAGCCGGGAGGCCGGGATTACTTCGAGGACGAGTAATCAACCGTGGTCGTCTCAGTGGTTTGAATCTCTTGAAATTGTGGCAACGGCCGCAGGCCGGGTGGCTTGGCATCACTGGTGCAGCAGCAAGCGGCGGTCAGCAGCGCGAAAACAGAGGCGACGAGGGCGGTAAGAATGCGGATCATGGATCTGTGAGGTTTTATGAATGGATGGAAAATCTTTGCCGGAAAACGAGAGAACCGCGGCCATCCACTCGGATGGCCGGGGTTGAAATCAACTTACTTGGAAGGCGCGACGTAGGCTGGCTGGCTGGCTGCTGGAGCGGCGCTTGGGCAGCAGGAAGCGGCGAAAAGGGCGGCAGCAGCGGCGATAAAGGCAAGTTTCATGGGATGATGAGTTGGTTTTTGGTTGGTTTCCGGAATGCGATCCATCCCGGATGGGCGCGAGACTAGCGGTCGGCATCGTCGCTGCAAGGCAAAAGACGTGGCCGGTTCGCTCCGGCAAGCTTCCGAATGTTCCATCTTGAATCTTGGTTCGCGAAGCGAGACGCTTCCACCATGCCCGATACGCCAGAAGCCGACTCACGGTTCAACGAGTTCATCATCCTCCAAGCCCAAAACGCCGGACTCTTTCTCGGGCAGATCCCCAACCCCCACACCGGCGAAAAACAAATCAACCTCCGCGCCGCCAAGTCGGTGATCGACTGCCTCGAAATGCTCACTTCCAAAACCCGCGGAAATCTCACACCCTCCGAGGCGAAGCTGCTCCAGACCGCCCTCGAAAACCTCCGCCCGCTCTATCTGGCGGCCGACAGCAACGACTGATCTTCCATCCCCATGACCTTCGACCCCTTCAACATCGGCAATGTCCCCGTCGGCGGACCCGTTCCATTTTTTATCCTCGGCCCGTGCGCGCTTGAAACCGAGGCCTTCGCCTGGGAGATGGCCCGCTCGCTCAAGGAAATCGCCGACCGCACCGGCATCCACTTCATTTTCAAAGCCTCCTTCGACAAAGCGAACCGCACCTCCATCGGCGCCTTCCGCGGGCCCGGAGTTAAAGACGGCTGCCGCATCCTCGGTGAAATCGGCAAGGAACTCGGCGTCCCCGTCACCACCGACATCCACACCGCCGACCAGGCCGACATCGCCGCCGAGCACGTCGACCTGCTGCAAATCCCCGCCTTTCTCTGCCGCCAAACCGACCTGCTCGAAGCCGCCGCCAAGACCGGCCGCGCCGTCAACGTGAAAAAAGGCCAGTTCCTCGCCCCGCTCGACACCGTCAACATCGCCGGCAAAATGCGCTCCTTCGGCTGCGAGCGCTTCCTCATCACCGAGCGCGGCACCACCTTCGGCTACAACAACCTGGTGGTGGACATGCGCTCGCTCTACTGGATGCGCAAAGAAGGCCTGCCCATCATTTTCGACGCCACCCACTCCGTGCAGCGCCCCGGCGGACTCGGCGGCGCCACCGGCGGTGATGGCGAGCTCGCCCCGGTGCTCGCCCGCGCCGCCGTCGCCACCGGCGTGGACGGCCTGTTCATGGAAGTCCACTCGGACCCGGCGAACGCCCTGTCAGACGGCCCTAACCAAATCCCGCTGGAGTTCATCGAGGACCTGCTCATCAGGCTCATCGCCATTCATCACGCATCCCACTGAAATTTTGCGCCGCCGCCTGACAGCCTTGTGGTTTCTAACTCCCGCCCTGCTGCTGGCGCAGGAGCCGGACGGCGTGGTGCCGGCGCGGAAAAAAATCCCCGCCATTTCGATGCTGCCCGATGGCAGCCAGCTGCACGAGGTGATGCTTCCGCGCTACGACGAGAACCGCAAACTCTCCGGCGTGCTCAAGGCCGCTTCGATGACCCTGGTCAACGCCGAGCAAATGGCCGGCGACCGAGTCTCCGTCGAGTTCTTCAATCCGGATCAAAGCCCGCGCGGCCGGATCGACCTGAAAAAAGCCGTCTTCCACCAAACCAAAGGCATCCTCGAAGCCCGCGAGCCCGTCCACATCAAGGCCGACCGCCTCACCGCCCAAGGCAGCGGGCTTTATTATTCATTCCAGCAAGCCGAGGGTTTTCTGCTAGGCCCGGCCACCACCACCATCCACGCCCTCACCGCGACGACCATGCACTCTCCCCGCACCCCGCTCCGCGCAGCGACCCTGTTAGGAATGTCACTGCTCACCCAGGCCCTCGTCGCCGCGCCGCCACCGGCGATGACCGCCGAGGAAAAAGCCGCCGTCCAAGCGGATGCCGCCTCGAAGTCGCCCGCCGCCGCCGCCGCGAATGCCGCCACCCGCGCGCAACTCGATTCCACCCTCGCCGATGCCGAAATTGCCAGCCGCGCCGCCCAAACCTTCCTCGTCCAAGCAGACCTCCCGGTCCCGGCGGCCGATCAAAGCGCCGCCGCCAAACCCCTCGACGTCAAACCCGGCCCGGACGACACCGTGATCCAATGCGACGGCGGCATGTATTTCGACGCCGACGAGGGGGTGCTGGTCTATCTCAAAAACGTCACCGTCACCGACCCGCGCTTCAATCTATCAGGTGCCGGCGAGTTGAAAATCTTCTTCGCCAAAAAACCCGCCGAAGCCCCGAAAAAAGCTGCGGCGGAAAAATCCAAAGGCGCGTTCGGCAACGTCGGCGCCAACTTCGGCGAGGTCGAGCGGATCGTCGCCACCGGCGCGGTTCTGATCCAACAAAACGCCACCCGCGACAACAAGCCGCCCATCGAGGCCAGCGGCGCGGTCTTCACCTACAACGTCAAATCCGGCGAGATCATCCTCAGCGGCGGCTACCCGTGGGTGAAACAGGGCAGCACCTTCCTGCGCGCCCGCGAACCGAGCCTCAACCTGCGCATCCAGAAATCCGGCAGCTTCGCCACCGAGGGCAACTGGGACATGGGCGGCAACCTGAACCCCAACAACTGATTTGAAAACACACGACCCGGGTTCCACCTGCTGCAACACCGATACCGCAGTCCTCTTCGCCAAGGGCCTCCGCAAAACCTACAACGGCCGCGCCGTGGTGGACGGCGTTTCCATCACCGTCCAACCCCGCGAGATCGTCGGGCTGTTAGGCCCTAACGGCGCGGGCAAAACCACCTCGTTCTACATGATCGCCGGGCTCGTCCCCGCCGATGCCGGCTCGGTTTGTTTCAACGGCCATGATCTATCCAAAATGCCGATGCACCGCCGCGCCCGCCTCGGCCTCGGCTATCTGCCGCAGGAGGAATCGATTTTCCGCAAACTCTCAGTGCTCGACAACCTGCTCGCCATCCTCGAGACCCGCCCGAACCTCAACCGCGCGGAGCGCCACGAGCGCGCCCACGAGCTGCTCGCCCGCTTCGGCATCACCAAGCTGGCCAAATCGCTCGCCATCACTCTATCCGGCGGCGAGAAGCGCCGCCTCGCCATCGCCCGCTCGCTCTGCTCGGACCCCACGCTGCTGATGTTGGACGAACCCTTCGCCGGCATCGATCCGATCGCCGTCGAGGACATCCAGCGCATCGTCCGCGAGCTGCGCGACCGCGACGGCCTCGCCATCCTCATCACCGATCACTCGGTCCGCGAGACCCTCACCATCACCGACCGCGCCTTCCTCATCCACGACGGCCGCGTCATCCTCGAAGGCGCCTCCGACGAACTCGTGGACGACCCGATCGCCCGCAAGCACTACCTCGGCGAAGACTTCAGAATGTGAAATCCGGCCACCAGATTTCAGAACGGGCAGCTGGAACGGCGGGCGTGCTCGTCGGCCCATTCGTAAATCATGCGGCGTGAGGTGGCATTGTTCGCCGCGAGGATTTCCAACATTTTCTGATAGTGGCTGAGGTTGTCCTGAAGTTCGCGCTTGATCGAGACGGGATTGGCGAGGGTGCCGTAGAAGGGATCCATGAAGCGGCGGAGGGAACTGTATTGCGGTGCCTGCGGGAGCTGATGGGTCTGGCGTTTGAGGTCGTTGATTTGCTCCTTGAGGACCATGCAGTAAACCTTGAGTTTTTCGTCGCCGGCGGTGGCGAGGTTGGTGGCTTCCTCACCCAGCCACTCCATTTCGAGCTGGAGCATTTCCCGCAGGTCGGTGGCGGCGTAGGCGCTGTTGAGGCGCTGCATCCAGATTTCCTTGTGCTGTTTGAGCAGCCGGTCGGGTTCGAGATCCGGGTGGAAGGCTTTGGCGAGTTGTTTGAAGAGGGACTTGAGATCCCGGCTTTTGGCTTCCTCCTGCGCAAGGCGGTTGGCCTCTTTGGTGGCTTGGGCTTTGGTCGGTTTGCGGCGGTTTTTTTGAAAAGCCGGGGCCGCTGCGCCCAAGCGCTCCCGCACGGCGCGTTCGAATTCCGCGGGGTCGCCCTTGGGATCGAGGTCGCCAAGGTCCAGCTCGATTCCGGCCTGCCTCGCAGTGGCTTCGAGCATCTCACGCAGGAAATCAAATCCGTCGCTGTCATTCTCTTCGAACCCTTTCCCGCCCATCGAAGGACCCAGCTCGCCGACGACCGCTTCCAGCTCGGCGATTTCCTCATCCGTTAGACCGACCGGATCCGCCAGCAAATCCTCGGCCTTGCCGCTCAACAGGTCGCCAAACCAGTGACGACGCTGGGCAGTGAGCTTGAGGGTTTGCCACGCGTTGCGACCTTTGAGGACCAGGCCGAGATTGACGCGGTTGAGGTCCTCGACCAGCGGCATCAGCTCGCGGCTGGAAATGGCGAGCACCTCGTCGAGTCGCGCCTGCTCGCGCGCGTGGCGCGCCCTGGTGGCTTCGAGGCCTTTCATGAGGCGGTTGAACTCCATCTGCGTGCGACTGAGCGGCGCGGCGCCATCCGGCCGGATGACGATCCCTTCCTTATGCGGCGCGGGCTTGCTCTGGGTCCTTCGTTTCATGGCGCGCAATCTTTCCGAAAGCCCGTCGGGAGTCAACCGGGTGAGGCAATGAAATCATGCACAGACGCAAATTCCGCCTGCTAGAAAAGGAAATAACGCTGGGCCATCGGCGGTAACGGTGTAGGTGCTGGGATCGACGCTTATTTCCGGCAGGGAGTCGTTGAACGGCAGGTCGCGTTTGCTGACCGCACGGCAACATTTCACCCCGCCCCCTTCTCCGCTTGCCGCAACGCGTTCCGTCGGCCGCAGGCGGGTGGATTTGCAAGGAAGAAGGTCAGAGTGGTGTTTCCTCAATCAGGCGCAGCAAGCGTCTGGCCAGCTTCGGATTGGTTTGCACCCAGAATTGCAGATCCTCGAAGGCCTGTGGCTTAAATTCCAAGCGCATCCTTCAGGCTCTCTACGGATTCAAAAACGCGGTTCTCGGAATCAGGAGCCGCAATCGCTTCCCGCAATCGCCCCGCATTCTTCGCGGACCCCATCAAACGATCCGTGGTATCGCCGGCTGTCTCCCGTTGGGAGCCAATCGTCTTGCTTAGGATAAACTCCTTGATCGTCATGCCCGAAAACGTCGCCAAAGTCTTGATCTGGCGATGCTGCTCAGGTTCGATTTCAATCGTGAGGCGGTTCATACCCCCAAAATTGTCAACTTTGACGGTTTTTTCAAATTGGAAAACTTGCTCCTTATGGCGCTGAATCCCGCCATTTCGCTTGTTCCCAGCTACCCCGCATACCATTGCGAGGTCAACCCGGACTCCCCAACCCCTCCGCCATTTTTGATCTTTGGGTCATGCTGGGCCATTTAGCCCCTTGTTGGGTCCCCGGGACGAACCGCTTGACCCAAGTTGACCCTTGGATGCCGTTCACCCTAACTGAATCTCCGCGCCGGCCTCCAGCGAGACTCTTGGCAGAAACATCCGCAAACCCGCCGGAACCACGCGAAGAAAGCCGAATCTGACGTAGTATCCGACGCTTTCCTCATTAGCGGCGTCCACCACCAAGCCAATTCCGCCGGTGCGCATGAGCGTCTCTCGTGCCAATTGGCGGGCGGAGGCCACCAGCATGGAACCGATTCCTTTGCCATGGGAGGCTTGCGCCACGGCGAGACGCCCCAACAACACTGCGGACACCGCCTCCCTTGGCAGGCCTTTGGGAGCTTCCGGCCATTGCCTCGCCTCAACGGTGATGTTGGACAGGGTGAAGTATCCGAGCACGGCTTTCGGTGTCATGGCCTCCGCTTCAATCAACACCCGAGTCACACTCACCCCTTTCTCCATGTGACCCCGAGCTGTCTCCCGCAGGTAGCGGTCCACGGAATCAAGACCGCTGACAAATCCCGCCCGGTCGTGAGACCCGTCCAGAAGCTCAAGAACGTATGACGACATGGCGTGCGGCGAGTTTCACGGCATGGAGCATCTTGTCGTTCGGCTTGGGCGGCTTCGCAATCATCGCGGCCAGATTCGCGGCCTCCTCCCGGGTCAGGTGCCAGTGGGATTCGGCTTCGATGACGCGATCCGCTCTTTCCGCCACCGCCTCCTGGATGAACGCCGCGACAGCCACGCCGCGCAAAGACGCAGCGTACTCGATCTTTTCCGCCAGTCCGGTTGGGAAACGAGCGTTGATGCGCTTCGTCGCCGCTCCCGTCGGGCGGCCTCGTTTGACGGCGCTGGGCTTTGATCCGGTTTTCATAGGCGGAGTGTAAGGCGCGGCGGCCGCGTGCTGCAACTCATTTCTCGGTGTCATCCAGACACCGATCTCCAAATAAATGGGGTCAGTCCTCGCGGATTCACATATTCAGATGGCACGCAGCCGATTCCTGATCGCCAATAAATGGGGTCAGTCCTCGCGGATTCACATATTCAGATGTCACGGAGCCGATTCCTGATAGCCAAAGATGACTTCCATGAGTTCATTGCATTTCTTTGCCATATTTCGGTCGGTGCGCCCAGCGGAAATCATCCGGCTCACCGAACCCGGGTGCCCCATTGAAAGGTGTTTGGCGATCCAATGGTTA
>JBIPND010000555.1:0-3193 GCA_044374015.1 Luteolibacter sp.
CCATGACGTGATCCGCAGTGCCGTATGCCAGGATCAGCAGGATGGTTGTGGACGGCTGTGGCACGGCCATGAAGTCTCTCCAACATTTCGGCGCACCTTCATAGTCGTCGTAGTCGGAATTGAGTTCGAAATAGACGTTGAGGGCGGGAGTCCGTGCGGGAGTTTCCATGGGATCGATGCCGAACTGTTGGAGCTTGGCCTTTTTGAGGGTCTCCTTGCTGGTGTCGTCGTAACCGAGGTGCGGCAGGATTTCCCGCTGCCAGCCGAGTTCGCCGTGGCCGTTGGCGGAGTGGCTGCTTCGCGGGGGTTTTCCTTGGTGATCGGCGGCCCAGCCATAAATCGCGAGACCGAGGCCGCGCATTTGCTGGAGATCGGCGACATCCACGGCTTTCGCCCGGACCGAGACCAAGCCGGCCATGGCGGCCGCCGCCAGCGAGGCGACGACCGCGAGGGTGACTAGCAGCTCAACCAGGGTGAAACCGGATGATGAGTGCTGGCAGGGACATTTCATGACTGGGATATTTTCGGGCGGTTCCTCCGCAACACCAACAGGCCGGTGAACATCGATAGAACCCAGGCGGAGGGTTCGGGAACGACGCTGAAATTCAGCGTCGTCTGAGCCGCGGTGTAGCCCGGCAGTGCCACGCCCGATGAATCCGCTAGAGTGAAACTCAGGGTGGCGCTCGCGGTGCCGCCGGAGCCGGCTGGCATGCTGAACAAGGGATGCATCATGCCACGATTGACGGTGCCCCAATCCCACGAGGTGGAGGAGCCGTCGGTGCCCAGAATTCCATCAAACAACTGCGGCGTGGTGTTTCTCCAACGGAACGATTCGAGGCCCGCCGTGCCGGACACCCAGCCAATGAGGATGGTCGAGCCGGCGGGGAGCAGGTCGGAGTCGCCGCTCATGACGAAACCGAACTGGCTGTTGAACAGGCCCGCGGCCTGGCTGGGATCAAGCGTGGCATACCACGGCGAACTTGGATCCAGCGTGTCGCCGGGTTTCCATTCGGCCAAGGGCTTGATCCCCGGGGTGCCGGTATCAAGCAGCACCTCCATGGCGCTGCCGTTGAGGGCGACATTGATGTGGATCATGCCCCCTTGGTCGGTCGGGGACGGCAGGGTGGTGAGGACGGCGGCGCTGGCTGGCAGCGCTGCGGCGAGAAACGAGAGGGTGGTAAATTTTAACATAATGTTTTAAAGTTAGATTTTGGATGGGGGTGTTGCGACGCGCCAGCGATTGCCGGGATGACAACGGGGTATCAGGCTAACAACCGTTCAATGGCGGTTTCGCGTGACAGGAATGGCTGAATTCAAACAGGCGAATTCAAGCGGGCTCCGGTGGCGGAGAAACCGGGGCGTCCGTTCCGCGCCCGGAGTCGAAGCCGATCCAGGGCGAGCGCGTCAGGACGATGGCATTTCCTTCCACGACCGGCAGGACTAACAGCCTGGCCGGAACCATCTCCGCCCATGCGAGTTGGAGCAGCCGTCTTTCATTCGGGCGCTCGGCGGGATCTTTCTTTCCTTCGTCGGTGCGGATTTCCGATGCCTTCACGCACAGCTCGCAGGGATGGTTTCCGTCGAAGGTCTGCACCAACGCCCGGGCCAGTCCCTGATCCTGGGTGTAGGTGGCTAACATTTTCACCCACGCCACCTCCTGCACCAGCATCGCCGGCCCCTGCATCAGCAGGACCAGCGCGATGGCCAACAGTTTGCGGGGAAATGTCATGGACGGCCGGAACGTGGGAAGGAAACGGGGAGTTGGCAATTCAAAGATCTTTTTTCCTGAAAAATCAGTGCGTAAGCGATGAGGATGCGGCTGCGGATGACGTCGCGGATGACGTATTGGATGATCTTATCCATCGGCGGATTCACGCATGATTTTGGCGATGACGCGCCCGAGTTTCAGGGCGCCGTGCGCGTCGAAAAACTCGGCGATGGGGCGGTAGAACGGCACCCGGCCGTCGATCAGATAGAGCACGTCGCTGGTGATCTCGTCGAGGATCTGGCCGACCTTGAGGTGGTCCGGAAAACGCCCGATCTGTGGCATGTAACCGAGGTTGCGGCGCGCTGCCGGATTCCCTAACAATGACTGTCCACCGAGCGTGAGTTCGCCTTTGTCCGGAAGCAGCAGTCCGAGCACGCACTGGATGAAGGTGGTTTTTCCGGAGCCGTTAGGACCGCTCAGCCACACCGACTGGCCGCGCTCCATCGCCACGCTCACGTCGCCCAGAGCGCGGAGGCGGCCGAAGGATTTGGTGAGGCGTTGGGAGACGAGCATGAGTGGAGATTCTGTGGCAAATGAGATGATTGTTGCGTCGGTCCATGACCGTGCTGCAGAAGGAACTCGGACCCGGCCAGCGGATCAGCGCGTCCGGCGGCCAGCAACTCGGGGAAAGCAACCTTTCCGGCCGCAAAAACTGGGTCGGCACCTACGATTCGTGGCCGGCCACCGCCGAGACCCGGCCCTCACCGGTTTTCCGCAAATTCCACTTTCAACAGCGCGAGGTCGCTGCTGGCGTGCACGCGGTGCAAGCGGATGCCGGGAAACTTCTTGCGGGTGCGCATGCCGTTTTCCGTGACGATCGCTTCCACGGGAGGTCGCAGGGAATTTTTTGGAAATCGGGAAGCGGGCATTGCTCCGCATCCGTGCGCTGATGGAGATAGAAAACTCGCCGGCTGATGGCGAGCCGGAACCGCCCGGCTCCGATCGCGGGCTTTCTGGAAATTTCGCCTCGGCGCAGGATACAGCTTGGACGGGGCGCGAAGTTTGTTCATCGTCCGCCCGCCATGCGCTTTACCGGCACTTACACCGCTCTCATCACTCCGTTTCGCGACGGAGCCATCGACGTCCCCGCCTTCCAATCCCTCATCGAGCGGCAAATCGCCGCCGGGATCACCGGGATCGTGCCAGTCGGCACCACCGGCGAATCTCCCACGCTCGACACCGACGAACACATCGAGGTGATCCGCCTCGCCGTGGAATTCGCTGCCGGACGCTGCGAAGTCGTCGCCGGCACCGGGGCCAACGCCACCGCCGAAGCCATCGAACTGACCGAAGCCGCCGAAAAACTCGGGGCCACCGGCTCACTCCAGGTTTGTCCCTATTACAACAAGCCCTCGCAAGAAGGCCTCTACCTGCATTTCAGGGCGATCGCCGAGTCCACCCACCTGCCGATCATGCTCTACAGCG
>JBIPND010000556.1:0-3191 GCA_044374015.1 Luteolibacter sp.
AAATTACGGTTTCCCGGTAATGATAGAGCTTGGCGAGGTCAATCATGCGACCGATTTCTCCCTCCGCAAGCTCTGGATGTGGCCGACTTGAATTCCTGATTTCCAAAAAAACACTTGACCGGTTCCTGGTGAAAGTTTCTCTTCGCCCCGATGTCGAAGTGGGCGTTGCGCGCTAGCCAATATCTTCTGATCGCGACTTTGTTAGTCTCGATGGGCGGACATTTGGCTCTGCTTCAGACAATCGGCTGGGGAAACATGCTGGCGGAGTTTTCCAGCGAGAGTTCCTTTTCGGAGGCGGTGGACAAGACCTTCGACGGGGAGCATCCGTGCCACCTGTGCAAGGTGGTGAAGAAGTCCAAGAGCGAGGAGGACAAGAAGCCCCTGCTCCAATCCGCGATGAAATGGGAGGTCGCTTTACCCGCGGCGGTCAAGGTGCCGTTTCCGCGCAGCACGGAGATCGCTTTCTGTGTGACGGGGTATGCCGGGACTTTCGGCGAGGTGTTTTTGGCCGTGCTGATGCATCCGCCGCGGCGCGTTTGATTGCTATCTAGCAGACTTTGGCCTGGACTCTGGACTTTGTCCAGTTCCCATCAGAGTGATCCCTGATGGCTTGAGTCCGTGAATCACGTCGTTTCCACGGCGAAGTAAGGAGCCACGACACTCTTGTCGTGGGTCAATGCGAAGGGAAAGGAATGCGCAGGAAGCGCTTCGCTTTCGCGATCCATTGGCTGGCGGACAGGAGTGTCCACCCTCCTTAGGCAGAATCGATTCCGCCCCATCGCCGCGCGCTTTCGTCACGCCGCTGGACGGCGCCCTGTGTTTGAGTCACCCCATATTATTTTGAAAAATCGTCATTATTCTCACAAAGGTTTCACCTTGGTCGAGTTGCTTGTCGTCATCGGTATCATCGCCGTGTTGGCGGCGGTCGCCGCACCCATTGGAAAAGGTCTGCTCGCTCGAAGCCGCACCATCAAATGCAGCCAGAACCTGCGGCAGATCGGCACGGCTGCGATGTTATACGCCGGTGAGAACCACTTCACTCTTCCGCAGACGGTTCATCAACGGCGCGAGGGTGGCGCCTCGTGGTCGATCAGTCTGCAGCCCTACTCCGGCACAAAGCTGGTCTTCCGGTGTGAGCAAGACCCGCATGCCACGCGGCCTTACACCTATGTCATCAACGATTTCCTAACCCCCAATCCCGCCGGAGCTCCGCAACTCAACTATTCCCGGTTGTCGAGGTTGGGGCAGCCGCAAGCGACCGTTCTCTTCGCCGAGGCGACGGCGGGTTATGCGGGGTCCGATCATTTCCATTTTTCCGAATACCAGGGCGTGCCGGTGCCTGCCGAGGCATTCCGAAGTCAGGTGAATGTGGAGGTCCATCAAGGTGCGGCCAACTACCTGTTCGCCGACGGCCACATCGAAATCCTCACCTGGAACGAGGTAAGCGGTCGTCTTGCCAAATCCGGCAACCCGTTTGTCGATCCCACTCTCCGATAATCATGAAAATCTATCAAACGCTTCTTCTCTGCCTTGCCACCCTGCTGCCTCTTACCGCTCACGAGCATTTCGGGGTGGGTGTGGCCGGTGAGACCCCTGGATTCGATCCACAGCCGGACACACCGCTCGCTATCGTGGGGGAAAACCCGGAGAACCGCGTGTTCCATCTTTTGCCACGTCCCAAAGGATTTTTCCCCGCGCAACATTGCGGCGGTTATTACATGCTCAACGAGCGGCTGCGGACCTTGTTTCCGAATGACGCGTTCAGCCTAACGGCACATTACAGCGGCATCCAGGATGAGGCGTTCCCCGGGCATGCGCACCCGGGCGCACAGATCTGGGCGGAAATCGTGAGTGTGAGCGGCCCTCCGGGTGCCAGCTTCGGTTTTTGGGATGAGAACCGATCCTCACTCGCAAACACCCCGACGGTTTCCCTCGCGACGAACACGATTTTTCCCGCCCATGCCTTCGTTCTGAGCGAGGGGCCGGATCTTGAGGATGAAGATCCCGGCGGGCACATTCACAACCGTTCATGGACGGCGACTCATCCCGGCGAGTATCGGGTGGGGATTCGTTTTGTGGACCGCAGCACCAATCGTCCCAATGGTCAGCCGTGGCATATCCCAAGCCGGATTTACACGCTGCGCTTCGTCGCGGGGCCAGATTTTCAACCGGTGATCACCGCTGAGGAAAATGGCAGGCGTCTCACCTGGGCCAGCCAAATGGGCACCTGGGCCAGCCAAATGGGCACCTGGGACGCGGCGGGCCAGACGGGTGTTGTCTTCCGGGTGATGCGCGCCACCGAACTTTTCCCCGCCAATTGGGAGCCGGTTGGTTCCGTCACCGGAACGACCGCCGCCACGGTGACATTTTTCGATCCCTCTCCTCCGACACAACGCGCCTTCTATCAACTCGTTTACGATTGGGGCTGGAGTGAAGAGGAGGAATGAAACAACATCGACATGAAAACAAAACTAGCAATCAGTACACTTGTCCTCAGCTTCGCCTGGGTTCATCCATCATCCGCGCACACCAGTTATGGAGGCTTCACCCGCAACCTCGGTCCGGCCACCACGCTTAACGGACTGCCTGTGGAAACTCCGATCACGGGGTTCTCCGTGGCGGCACCGTATTTGAAAACAATCTCCATCGCCAACATCGCGAGGGATTCCGGTTGGGCGGCGGGAACTCTCCCAGAGTTTGGCGACGCGCACCACATCCGCGCATTCCGTTTCAGCCTCGCGGAGGCGGGTTTGGCGACGATCCGGGCGGAAGCGGTCAGTTCCGGCTTTCTGCCGGGCTTCACGCTTTACACCGGGCTGCTCAATCTAACTGGGGCGTCAGCGCCGTACGATGGGTCGCTTGCCACCATCGCCTATCTCAACAGCATCGGCCAGGATACTACGGTCACGGCTCGTGCTTTGAACTCGCTGGGCTATGTGGAGATGTACAGCGACGCCGGATCGGGTGAGGCTGCAAAATCCGCGCTGTATTATTTCGGAAACGCGGCGGATGGAACCGTCGGTAATTATGGAAATGCACCAGGGATTTTCGGCGACGGCAGCGCGGACGGAATCGTGCAGCGCCAATTCTGGCTCGGGGCGGGTGACTACACCGTGTTTCTGGGTGGTGCGAACATCACTGGCACCAACACCGGAAACCAAAGCGCCAGCCTCTCGCTTTCGGTGATCCCG
>JBIPND010000557.1:0-3183 GCA_044374015.1 Luteolibacter sp.
TTGCATGATTTTTGTTAATTTTCTCGACTCACAATCTGATTAAGCGGAATTAATCCCGAGGGTAGTAAGTCACAACAACCATCCAAAATATGAAAAAACTCATTTGGCTCCTATCCATGCTTCTCGGACTGAGCCTGGCTCCCGAGGCCGATGCCAGCATGCAAATCTTCGTCAAAACTTTGACGGGAACGACGATCACGCTCGACGTGGACTCCAGCGATTCCATCGAAAACGTGAAGCAGAAGATCCAAGACAAAGAGGCCATCCCACCCGATCAACAGCGCCTCATTTTTGCGGGCAAGCGATTGGAGGACGGTCGCACCCTCGCGGATTACAATATTCAGAAAGAATCCACGCTGCAGCTTGTATTGATTCGGCAAAGCGTCATCCAGCTTTCCCTCGAAAAAACCACCGACTTAATCACCTGGCAGGATGTGCCGATCACTTCGTCCATGGTAAGTGCAGATGGCAAAATCATCGCGCCAAATAACAGCAGTTCCGCCTTCTTCCGGCAAAACGTCCAAGTGATCGATACCCCGAAAATCACAGTGCAGCCCACCTCCGTCTCAATCAACAGCGGGGAAACGGCGACCCTGTCGGTCATCGCGACAGGAACCTCGTTGATTTATCAATGGTATGCTGGCGCGAGTGGCGACATGGGCAACCCAGTTTTCGGTGAGAATTCGGCTTCGTTCACGACGGAACCACTGACCTCGGACGGTAATTATTGGGTGCTGGTGGGCAATAATTGCGACACTGCTTATTCTTACACCGCAACGGTCACCGTGACTCCTCAGCCTTGATCCGGCCCCGCAACAAGTTGCGATAGGCAAAGGCTGCCAAGAAAATACTTTGCACTCTAACTCATTGGTGACAGTCTTCCCATCTCACCAGAGATTGCATAAGCCGATTTGAATTCAAGTGACTCAAGCCAGCATCTTTCCCCTCTTTCATCAAATCATGAAAAACCTCATTTGGCTTCTCTCCGTGATCCTCGGATTCGCATTGGCTCCAAAGGCCGATGCCAGCATGCAAATCTTCGTCAAAACTTTGACGGGAAAGACGATCACACTCGACGTGGAAGGGTCAGATTCGATTGAGGCCGTGAAACAGAAGATCCAAGACAAGGAAGGCATCCCACCCGATCAACAGCGCCTCATTTTTGCAGGCAAGCAGTTGGACGACGGCCGCACCCTCGCGGATTACAATATCCAGAAAGAATCAACGCTCCATCTTGTATTGGTTCCGCAAAGCATCATCCAGATTTCCCTCGAAAATACCACTGACTTAATCACCTGGCAGGATGTCCCGATCACCTCGTCCATGCTGAGTGCGGATGGGAAAATCATCGCACCGAATAACAGCAGTGCCGCTTTTTTCAGGCAAAACGTCGAAGTCATCAGTATCCCGAAAATCACGGTTCAGCCCACCTCCGTCTCAATCAACAGCGGGGAAACGGCAACCCTGTCCGTCACCGCTACAGGCAGCTCGCTGATTTATCAATGGTATGCTGGCTTAAGCGGCGACGTGAGCAACCCAGTTTCCGGTGCAAATTCGGCATCGTTCACGACGGAACCACTGACCTCGGGCGGCGCTTATTGGGTATCCGTGGGCAATAATTGCGACACTGCTTACTCTTACACCGCAACGGTCACCGTGATTCCTCAGCCTTGATTTGGCCTCGGAAATTGGACCGCGGCGTGAAGCGGTAATCGCAGACGCCACCTACTCTTCCACCCAATGCCATTTTCGCTGATCCGCACGCTTCACGATGCGCTTTGCCGGGTGTTTCAGTCTGGCACGAAGGGGGGTACCCGCCTACCCGATGAGCTCAGCGCCCGCGTCGCCGCCTCCCCGGAGTTTCTCTTCCAGATCCAGCACTCCGACGCCTTGGGACGGCATGCCGTCGCCACGGAAAAACTGGTGGGAAAGCCGCCCGGTACCGTCCTGCTGCGGGAGACCAGCTACATCTGGATTCCCAGCGATGCGGGCCGCGAAACGGTCTGCCACGGGTGCGCGCTCGACCTCGCCGCAGCCCAGCCATCCCGATCGCGGCGGGTGACTTGCGAGGGTTGCGGCGGGCAAACCCACTACTGCTCGGCAAAGTGCCGCGACGAGCACGCCCCCCCGCACCAACCCATCTGCGCACTACTCCGCGACGCGCCTGCGCTCGCCGACCGCCATCATTGTCCTCCCGACTTGGTGCGCGCCCTTATCGCGCTCGTCGCAAAGCGTGCTGCCAGTTTGCAGCACAGCTCTGAGCCGCCGGATCGCGAGGCCCTCGCCTTCGAGGCAGGTCCCGTGGCATTTTCTCAAATGCTCGGCCACCGCGAGGCATTGGATTCCGCGACGCGGCGCTGCTTGCGTGCGCTGGCGGCATCTATTTGCAGCAGACTGCCAGAGGAAATACGCCCTCCGCTCGACCTCTTCCTGATGGGGGCCTCACAGATCAATTCCAACGCGCACGGCCTCAATCGCACGAACTCTGTCACCGAATCCTTTGGCTTCGGCCTCTTCCCGCTCGGCGCCATCTTCAATCACTCATGCCTGCCAAACTGCACCTACACCAACGAGGGGCCGCAGCTGGTATTCCGCCTCCTGCGCCCCGTGGGTGAAGGCGAAGAGCTTTGCGTCAATTACACCGAACTCTACGCAGCCCGCGACGAACGGCGGGCCGAACTGCAGGTGAGCAAGTCGTTCGAATGCCGCTGCCGACGCTGCACCCACGCCCCGGTTGGCGCGGAGGAAATCCGCCTCATCGGGGCGGAGCCGTTTGTCTCGGCGGTACTCTGCGACCAGACCAAGGGCTGTCCTGGCCTGTTGCACGAATGCGACGTGCTTAGCGATCGGCTGGGAGATCGCGCGGCCAAATGGGAGTGCTCGGTCTGCCACGCGCGCTGCACCTACGGCAACATCTTCGACTCCCATCTCGCACCCTTGCGCGATCGCTTGCAGCAAGCGAGGATTCTTTACTCTGGCGGATTGGCGGGTGGGGCGGCGGCTCCGCTGCGCGCCATTTATGAGTCGCTATTGCAGGCGGCGCTCACCCACCTCCATCCATCGCACGCCCTTGTCTTCAACTGCTATCTTCCCCTCATTAACTGCTGTTCGGTGCTCAAGGATTACTCGGCCAAGGAAAGCTACGCACGCGACTTGGTCGAGATTGCCAGCGCGACCCTGCCC
>JBIPND010000046.1:0-10375 GCA_044374015.1 Luteolibacter sp.
GGGTCGGCTCGTTGATGGCCGAGGGCGACCTGCGCTCGCTGCTCGTCGACGGGATGCTCGGCGGCGTCGGCGGGGTGGTGATGTTCCTGCCGCAGATCATTCTGTTGTTTCTGTTCATCGGGTTGTTGGAAAGTTCCGGTTACATGGCGCGCGCGGCCTATCTGATGGACGGCGTGATGGCCAAAGCGGGGCTCAGCGGCAAATCATTCCTGCCGCTTTTCAGCTCCTACGCCTGCGCCATTCCCGGGGTGATGGCGACCCGCACCATTGATTCCGCCAAAGAGCGGCTGGTCACCATTTTCGTCGCGCCGTGGATGAGCTGCTCGGCGCGGCTGCCGGTTTATTTCCTGGTGATTCCGCTGCTGCTGCATGAGAGCGAAGGCACTTGGAAACAGGCACTGGTGCTGTTCGCGATCTACGCGCTGGGCACACTCACCGCCTTTGTGGTGGCCCGGATCCTGCGCGGGCGGCTTGGCGAAGACATCACGCCGGGGCATTTCCTGCTCGAGCTGCCGCCGTATCGCAAGCCGCAATGGGATTACATTTTCCGCCACGTTCTCGACCGCGCGTGGGCGTTCGTGCGAAAGGCCGGGACGATCATTCTCGGGCTGTCGATCCTGCTTTGGGCGCTCAGCACCTATCCAAAAACCGCGGAAGGCGATGATGCGGACGCGCTCGCCCACAGCGCCATGGGGCGCATTGGCGCGGTGATCGAGCCGGTGGTGAAACCCCTCGGATTCGATGGCCGGATGGGGACGGCGATTCTCACTTCCTTCGCCGCGCGTGAGGTTTTCGTTTCCTCGATGGCGATTCTTTACCGCGTCGAGGAGGCCGAAAGCGACGAGCAAACCCGCAGCGTGCTGCGCGATCAACTCGCCGCCGCCAAGTGGCCGGACGGGCGGCCGATTTTCACCACGCTTTCACTCGTTTCGCTGCTGGTCTTCTTCATCTACGCGCTGCAGTGTTTGCCCACCAGCGCGGTTGTCGCCCGCGAGTCCGGCTCGTGGAAATGGGCGGTCGGGCAGTTTTTCTTCATGACCGGTTTCGCCTACGTGGCCTCGCTCGCCGTTTTCCAAACCGGCAAACTCCTCGGATTCTAACAAACTCATGGACTGGCAAACCATCACCGCCGCCGCCGTCGTGATCGTCACCCTGACGATTTTCCTCGTCCGCCTCGCAAGACCGAAAAAGGGATCCGGCTGCGACCATGGCTGCGGCTGTGACAAAAAAACCAAACCGTGAGAATCGAACCCATTGCATTCAACGTGGCCGATCCGGTGGCGATGGCCGCTTGGTATTGCGGGCAGAGCCGCCCCGTTGGCGCGAAGGGCTTGATGTCGATCCGCCCGCTTGTTATCGCAGGCCTGTGCTGACTCGCCACCACCTTGAAGAACTGCCGGAACTCGGCGTTCCGCTGCATCTCGCCCTTGGGGTTTTCGACGGCGTCCACATCGGTCATCAGGCGGTCATCGCGCGCGCCGTGCAAGCCGCCGCCAAGCACGGTGGTCTCGCCGGCTTGCTGACTTTCGATCCCCACCCGATTCGGGTCATCGCTCCGGAAAAAGCCCCGGCATCGCTGCTGGCGACGCTCCATCACAAGGCGGAAATCGTCAGGGATCTCGGGATCCAGTTGTTCATCCCGCTGCATTTCGATGCCGCATTTGCGGCGATGGAGGCCTCGGAATTCATCCAAAAACTCACCGCCGCGCCCATCAGGACCATCGCCGTGGGCGAGGATTGGCGCTTCGGCCACAACCGCAGCGGCGACGTACCCTTTCTTCGGCAGCAGGCGGATATCGACGGCTTCCACCTTGAAGCGGTGCCGCCGGTGATGCTCGAAGGCGACCGGGTCAGCAGCACCCGCATCCGCCAGGCGATCCGCGATGGCAATCTCACCGATGCCGCCAACATGCTCGGCAGGCCCTATTCCATCAGTGGAACTGTGGTCGAAGGTAGGAAACTGGGCCGCACCCTCGGATTTCCGACCGCCAACTGCGCCACCGGCGACGCCCAGCTTCCGCCGGATGGCGTTTGGGTCGCGCGAGCGTTTCTCCCCGATGGCCGGGCATTTGGCGGCGTTGCCAATCTGGGGATGCGTCCGACGGTGGCCGGGACTGCCCGCACCCTGGAAGTGCATTTGTTCGACTTTTCCGGCGACCTCTACGGACAGGAGCTCGAAATCCAGTTTGTGAATCACCTGCGGTCTGAGCTCAAATTCCCGTCGCTCGATGCGCTGCGTGTTCAAATTCAACGGGATGCGGAGGAAGCAAGGGGGCAGATCGCGGACTCCCAATCGCCTGCTTGACATCCATTGAGTTCATGAGAACACTCAACTCATGAACACCATTCTACCCCTCATCTGGAAGGTCCGGTCGCTGCTCGAGCAGCGGTTCCCATCGTATCTGCGGCCCCGCCCGGTGCGGCGGCGGCGGATCGAGGTCCAGCTGGAATTTCCTTGGGCACCGAAAAGATGATTTTTTCGGATTTTACGCTTACGCTCGCTATCCAAGCTCTCTATACGTCGCGGCAACCATTCGCATGGAGACTTTCAAACCCACCATCCCTTCCCGTGGCCGTGCCGCCCTTTTGGCCACGGCCTTTCTAATCGTTCCACTGCACGCCGGAGAAACGCAGCGCGGTTCCAGCCTTGCCGCTTCCGAGCAATCGCGCCGCAGTGTGGCGATCGATGAAGCCCGCGAACTGCTCCGCAAAGGCGACGAAGCCTATCAAAACGCCCGCTACAGCGATGCCGTGCAAGCCTACGCCGGTGCCCGCGAGTTGATCCCGAACGCTCCGATTTCCGCAGAGCTCCGCGCGGCCGCCACCCAGCGCTACGCCCAGGCTTCCGTCGAACACGCGCGCATCCTCTCCCGCAAGGGTGACGTGGCGGGCGCCAAAGCCGCGGTGGACAAGGTGCTCATCACCTCCGTCGCACCGGACAACCCGGGTGCCCTCGCCTTCCGCGCCGAACTGGACGATCCGATCCGCACCAATCCCGCGCTCACCGCCGAACACGCCAAAAACGTCGATGCCGTGCGCCGCCTGCTCTACACCGCCGAAGGTGCCTTCAATCTCGGGAAATACGACCAGGCGAAATCGGAATACCAAAACGTGCTCCGCATCGATCCGACCAACAGCGCCGCACGCCGCGGCCTCGAGAAAGTCGCCAGCGCCAAAACCAGCTACTATCGCGCCGCCGGGGATCAAGCGCGCGCCGAAATCCTCGGCCAGGTCGATGCCGCATGGGAAACCCAAGTCCCTCCTTTGGACTTCGATCTCACGCTCGCGGAACCGTCTCCCGGCGGTGCCGACAGCTCGTTCATCCCGGTTTCCAACAAGCTGGATCGGATCATCATCCCGACCATCGCCCTCGATCAGGCGAATTTGGAAGAGGCCCTTGAATTCCTCCGTTTCCGCGCCGCTGAAAACGACACCACCGAGCTCGATCCGGCGAAAAAAGGTGTCAATTTCGCCGTCAATCTGGGTGACCCCGATTCCGAAGTGGCGATCAAAATCCGCAGCCTGCGGTTCGACCTGAGAGTCTCGCAAGTCCCGCTTGGCCAAGCGCTCAAATACGTCACCGACATGACCCAAACGTCGTTCACGACGGATGACTTCGCCGTGATCATCAAGCCTTTGGGGGCCGCGACCGATGATCTCGTCTCGCGCACCTACCGTGTGCCATCGGACTTCATCAGCAACCTCAGCGGCGGCGGAGCCGCCGCTGGCGCTGCTGCCAACGACGATCCCTTCGGTGCCGCTCCAGCAGGCACCGGCCTGCTGGCCCAGCGCATGGGGGCCCAAGAGGCGCTCGCCAAACAAGGGGTCAATTTCCCGGAGGGTGCCAGCGCGAATTACTCCCCGTCCAACAACACCTTGCGGGTGGTCAACACCCCGCTCAACCAGGACTACATCGCCCAGATCATCGAGACCATCACCCAGACCGAACCGGTCGTGGTGGTCGTCCGCGTCACCATGATCCGCGTCGAGCGAAACCGCTTGGAAGAACTCGGCTTCGACTGGCTTCTCAATCCGATCCCATTGGATTCCGGCGGCAATGTTTTTGCCAGCGGCGGCACCGTGGGCAACACTCCGGGCCGCACCGGCTCCGATATGATCAGCCCGGTCAACGGCACCGCCATCGACAGCATCCCCGCCGACCCCGATGGCCAAGTGACCAGCGGCATGATCACCAATGGCAACCGCTCCGGCTCCACCGCCATTCAACAAAACAGCATCGAGGACCTGATCGCCAATCCCAATCGCTCGGCCCAAACCTCCGCCGCGGCTCCCGGCGTGCTGGCGGTCACCGGGCTGTTCACCGATGGCCAGGTCCAGACTCTGATGCGCGGTCTCGACCAGAAAAAAGGCGTCGATTTGATGGCCAAACCCTCGATTGTCACCCGCAGCGGCCAAGCCTCGTCGATCGTCATGGTCCGCGAGTTTATCTACCCCACTGAATACGAACCCCCGGAACTGCCAAATTCCGTCGGAAGAAACTCCGGCGGCAGTTCCACCCCGGTGACGCCCGCCACGCCCACGGCTTTTGATACGAAGGACCTCGGCATCAGCCTTGAGGTGCTGCCGGTGGTGGATGCCAACAAACAATACATCGACGTCACGCTCAATCCGATCTTCAGCGACTTTGATGGTTTCGTGAATTATGGCAGCCCGATCAATTCCACCCAGAACGGGCTGCTCGGGCCGGAAACCGTGGTAGTCACCGAGAACACCATCCTGATGCCGGTTTTCAGCAAACAGACGCTCTCGACCAACGTGCAAGTCGCCGACGGCGGCACCATCGTGCTCGGCGGAATGTTGCGGGAATCCATTCAAAATGTGCAGGACAAGACCCCGATCCTCGGCGACATTCCCATCATCGGCCGCTTGTTCCAGTCCAGCGCCAGACAGCCGACCTCCACCGCCATTCTTTTCTTAGTGAACGTGGAGCTGCTGGATCCGACAGGCCGCCCTTTCCGAAACCAGTGATTGCGCGTCCGTTCATCCTTCCTTCTTCCAGTTGCCATGCCAGCCGCCCCCAGCGAGCCCGAAAAATACTCCATCGACGAGATGATGGACCGCCTGAAAAGCACCCCCTCGGACAGCTCGGATCAGGACGGCGAGTTGGTGGTGCGCGCCGATGGCACCCAGGCGATCCGGGTCCGCAAACGCAAGCGCCGCAGCGAACAACCGAAACAGGAGCTGCTCAAGCGCAACCGCCGCGCGCGGATTTTGCAGGTTTCCGCCGCCATGTCATTGATCGTCATCGCCGGTGTGGGCATCGGGGCGGCCGTAATTTACGCCAACAGCCCCCCATTCCGCGACGGCTTGGTCGAAAAAATCAGCCAGAGCACCGGCGCGCAAGCCGAGCTCACCACCTTTCGGATGAACCCCACCACGGCCAATGCCGGTGGGCTCACGCTACGGTGGCCTGAAGGCAACGTCCTGAGCAACCTCACCCTGCGTGGCATCGTTGCGGAAGTTTTCCCCCAAAGTTTTCTCGGGAAATCGATGAATGGCGAGGAAGTCACCGTCGCCGAGGGCACTCTGGTCCTCCAGATCCCCAAACCCGGGCAACTTCTTCGCACCGGAACCGCACCGGCGGGAGAGCTGCCCATCGTGTTCAAACGCTACCGGATTCCCAAATTCCACCTGGTGATGGGATCCACCCCCGCCCCGCCGGTCCGACTGGCCAATTCCGAGGCATCGTTGTTTAGAAACACGCTCAACAGCCGCACCCAGTTTACCCTGAATGGCGGAGTTTTGACCCTCCAGGGTTGGCCCAAACTGGAGGTGGACCGCGCATTTCTCGAATTCCGCGGCAAGGAAATCGACGTCGTCAGCCTGCGGCTGCTGGACGAATCCGACGATCGCGGCGTGTTTGAATTTTCCGGCACCATTCAGCCCTACCACCCGGACCGGCCATCCACGCTCGCCGTGGAGCTTGAGGCGTTTCCGCTCTCCGGCCTCACCGGGCCCGGCCTCGGCCGACTTTTCTCGGGCAAGGTGGATTCCGTCCCCGCCAGCAGCTCGAGCCACTTCTCATTCCGCCCTAGCGAAAACCCGGGTGCCAAGCTGTCGGTGGAATTCCGCAGCGCCGTCACCTCGCGCATCGAGGTCTCCGGCTTCCCCTTCCTGTTCGCGCTGTCCCAACTGCTGGCCGATGAATGGTTCAAAGCGCCGGTTTTCAGCGGCGAAAAGGCCGGGGCGATCTTCAAACGCGATGCCGCCGTGGTGACCTTGGAAGACCTTGATCTTGAAAGCAAATCGCGGCTGGCCTTGCGCGGCCGGATCTCGCTGGCCGCCAATCAAACCTTGTCCGGCGAGTTGGAAGTCGGCCTGGCCGAGGGCATGATCGCTGCGGCCCCTCAAGGTGCCCGCCTTAAAGCGCTGTTTGGCCCGCCGGTCGATGGATTCTGCTGGCTGACCTTGGATATCAGCGGCCCGGTGGCCGCTCCGGTGGACAATTTCAGCGACCTGTTCAAATCCGCCGCCACCCGCCGGGCGGTGGAATCGCAGGAATCCGAAGCACGCGGATCGACCTTCGAGGACCTTACCAAGCCAAGGTAGTCGGCCGCCGGAACTGCTTGACCCAGTTTGACCTGTGAGAACTGGCGGGATGCCCCGCGGATCAAATCACGCGCAACATTTTTGAAGAAGAGCGTAGCCTTCGCGAAAATATTGGTCCATGGTATCAGACGGATAAGGCAGTTAGACCTGCCATCCATTCATCCAACCACAAACCAAAACGAACCATGCAAACTGCAAACGTCAATCTGCCGATCACCGTTACCGTGAGGCACGAACAAGTGACTGACGCCCTCCGGGATCACGCGCATAAAAAAATCGAAGGTCTGCACCTCGATTACCCGCGGATCATCGAGGCCAAGGCCATTCTCGACGTCCAAAAAAACCGGCACATTGCCGAAATCATTCTTTTTTGCGCGAACCACATCACCATCGAAGCCCACACCGAGGGCAAGGACATGTATGCCGCGCTCGACGAAACGATTGAAAAAATCGCGCGGCGCATGCGCAAGCACAAGACCCGCCTGCTCAAGAAGCACCGCCCGCATCGCAACGAATCGATCCGCCACCTCGAAGAACGCTTTTTCAATGAAGAGGTGCTCGACCACCCGGAAAACTCGGACATCGAGCCGGAGCCATTCATCGTTCACCCCGAGAACTACTCGATCCGCACCATGTACAAAGAGGATGCGATCATGCAGCTCGAGCTCTCCGACCGCCCCTTCGTGCTCTACAAGAGCGCGCGCCGCGATTGTCTGACCATTGTTTACCGCCGGAAGGATGGCGAATACGCCGCGATGGACATCAAGGATTGATCCCTGAAATCCACAAACCCGGGCGATAAGGGCTGCCGATTTCGAATTCGGCACGGGCGGAAAAACCTCCGCACCCTTATCGCCTTTTTCGTGTCCTAAAATTGATCGGCAAGCATTTCCGCCACCGCCGAGGCCGCGGAACCGGTTTCAGACAAGGCCAGCCGCCGCGAGCGGCGGAAATCCGGCTGGAAAATCGTCTGTTCCAGCTCCACCACGGTGGCGCGATCCGCAAACGCCAGATTGAGCTCGCGATTGATCCGCAGGCTGAGCGTGTCGAGATTGGCCGACCCGACGCTGGCCCAGTCGTCGCAGATCATCACTTTCAGGTGAGTCATCGTCGGGTAATGGAAAACCTTCGCCCCCGCCAGGATCAAGCCACGCGCGGTGGACAAATTCCCGGTGTTCATGATGGCGGAGTCGCCCTCGGACGGGAGGATCACCCGCACATCCACCCCCCGGCGGGCGGCGGACTCGCACGCCAGCGCAATATCATCGTGGGCGAAATAGGGCGTTTGAATCCAAATCCGCTTACGGGCCGCCACAATCGCCATCAACGTGGCATCCAGAATTTCATGCCGCCCCTCCGCCGGATCGGTGCGGAGAATCCGCAGTGGAGCCCCATCGCCACGTGCCGCGGGCCGGTTGAAAATCGCCGGCTTGTGAAACAGCGCGAAATCACCTGCGGGTCCGGCTTTTCTCCACGCCCGGTTGAACTCGCGTGACAGGCTGCCCACGATCGGCCCCTCGACCCGGATCATCAGATCGTGCCACTCGGAGTAATATTCGCGGCCGATATTCATCCCCCCGAGGATCGCGGTCCGCCGGTCGAACACCAGCAGCTTGGTGTGATCGCAAACCAGCCACGGATTGAGCGTCCGGCGCACATCAATTTGCGAACCCTCCTCCAAATAACCGTGCATCTGCGCCGGCGGCACAAAACCACGCGGCCCTGGAGTCTCAGGGGCCGCCGTGTGGGCGAATGTGCTGCCCAGATCATCAAACAGCACCCGCACCGGCACCTCGAACGACCGGCGTTTTAAAAGATCCGCGTAGCGCACGGCGATGTCGTCGTTGTCGAAAATGAACACCTGCACGTCGATTGAAGTCCGCGCCGCCGCAATCTGGCGGTCCAGTTCGGAGAAAAACCCCGGCCCATCCACCAACCACTTGAGCGCCCCCGACTCCGCGCGCGGGAAGCCTTTGCGGTCCAGCAGTCGCTCAAACTCCGGCGTCCCGGGGGCCTCGGCTGGCACCGCTTGTAAATTCAGATCGACCGGGATGTTGGCGCTGACGACCTCCCGCGGCCGGTGCCAGAGATTGACGAGGCCGAGTTTGACGGTGGTCACCGGTTGCCGCACGGCCGCCACCACGGTGGCCCGGAACGCCGTCGCCGCCAATTGCCCGCCGCCTTCCAGCCTGCGATTGGCCTGTTCGCGCCGCTCGGCCGTATTCTTCGCATTCAGCGAAATATTCGCACAAGACCCTTGCAATGCCAGCAGCCCCACCAGCAGTGATCTGGAATATATCATCGCCGTTACTAAACCCCGGTTCCCCGCTCTCGGCAAGTCGGGCTTCCCGGATGCAGGTTTGAACCGTCAGGACATTCCCAGCAGCGTCTTGAACCGCTGATAAGCAGCGGCCCAAGCCTCCTGATCGTCCGGAGAAAAGGTTCGAAAGTCGAACGACTGCCGGATCAACTCCCGCCCGGCCGGAAAATCCGCGACGTGGCCGGTGCCGATCATTTGCGTGATCACGTTGCCGCACGACGTCGCCTCCACCGGACCGGCGATCACGTTGATACCGAGCGCGTTGGCGGTTGCCTGGCTGAGCAGTTCGTTTTGAATGCCGCCGCCGCCCGCGTGCAGGTTCGCGAATTCCAGCCCGGTCAATTGCCGGATCCGGTCGTAAACCACCCGGTATTTCAGCGCGAGTGATTCGCTCGCCACGCGCAGCACCTGGCCTTTGGAAACGGGCACCGGCTGGCCGGATTTCTCACAAAACGCCCGGATCTTGTCCGGCATGCCGCCGGGGCTGGCGAAGCTGGCGTCATCCGGGTCGATGAACGCGCAAAACGCCTCCGCCTCGCCGGCCAGCGCCGCCATTTCCGCGTAGCTGAGTTTTTCGCCGTCCAACTCCCACTGCCGCTTGCATTCCTGAATCAGCCACAACCCGGCGATGTTTTTCAAAAACCGCACGCTGCCATCCACGCCCAGCTCGTTGCAAAATCCATGCGCCAGCGCTGCCGGCGTGGTCACCGGCTCGCCGGTTTCGATCCCCATGATCGACCAAGTGCCCGACGACAGCCACAGATTCCCGCTGCCATTCATCGGGATCCCCGCCACCGCGGAGGCCGTGTCGTGGCAAGCTGTCGCCACCACCGGGATCCCGGCCCGGCCGATGAAATCCGCCACTTCCGCGCGGATCGGGCCCAACACGGTGCCCGGTGCGACCACTTCGCCGAAAAGTTGTTTCGGCAGCCCGAGCGCCGCGATCACGCCGAACGCCCAGTCGCCGGTGCGCGGATCCAGCAGTTGCGAAGTGGACGCCACCGTCCGCTCCACCGCTTGACGCCCGGTGAGCCAGTAAGCGAGCAGGTCCGGAATGAAAAGCAGCCGCGCGGCATTCAGCAACGCCGGGCTGTTTTTCCGCGCCTCCGCCAGCAGGTGCAGCGAGCTGTTGTAGAAATTCGTCTTGATGCCCGTTTGCGCGTAAATTTCCGCCTCCGGCAAAATTCCGTGCATCGCCTCCGCCATCCCTTCGAAACGCGGATCGCGGTATTGGTGCGGCATTCCCAGCAACTCGCCATGGCCATCGACCAGGCCGAAATCACAGCCCCAGGTGTCGATCCCGATCGAGACGATCGTATCGCCATACCGCTCGACCGCACGTCGCAGACCTTCCAAAATTTCACGGTAAAGTCCGATCGCATTCCAAAACGACCCACCTGGCAGATCTGTCCCGGGATTGTCAAAGCGATGCAACTCCTCGAGCTCCAGCTTCAAGAAATCCGTCTTCGCGGCCATCACCCGGCC
>JBIPND010000558.1:0-3177 GCA_044374015.1 Luteolibacter sp.
TGATGGCGCTGCGCGAGCGTCTCAGAAGCAACGGTCTGATTGATCTGGCTCCCGCCTACCATAAAAACACAGGCAAGGTTTCGGCCGAGCTCTACAAGGATGAGATTGAAACATTGTTGCGCACCCCGGGCCACGGGGGGTTCCAACTCCTGCAGCTTCACGACTACCCGGGGCAGAGCACCGCTCATGTCGGCTTGTTGAACGCTTTTCATGACTCGAAGGGTATCATCAGCGGCCCCGATTTCCGGCGCTTCTGCGGGCCGGTCGTTCCGCTTCTCCGCATGCCCAAGCGGGTCTACACAACGGACGAAACTTTGGAAGCGAGCATCGACGTCGCTCAGTATGGTCCTGGTGACCTGAAGGACGCCGTGGTGGCGTGGGAGGTCTTGGATTCGAAATTCAATCGCGTCGCGCATGGAGAGTTTCCGCCTTCGCTTCTGCGAACTGGAATGCTGAACGAGGGGATTGGCGAGATCAGCTTACCGCTCAATACGGTGACGGCCCCCGCGAAACTCAAGGTCCAGGTTTCCATCAAAGATACGGAATACCGCAATGATTGGAATATTTGGGTATATCCAACTAAGGCAACGGTGGCCTCGACGGGTATCCTGATCAAAGACGTTTGGGATGAGGAAGCTCGCAAGACCTTGGAGCAAGGTGGCAAGGTGCTCTTTCTGGCCAGCGATGCGAACCTGAAAAACCATTTTCCCGGTGAATTCCTGCCTGCCTTCTGGTCGCCGGCCTACTTCAAGGATCGCCGTCAGGGCATGGGCATCCTCCTCGACCCTGCCCATGCGGCGTTCAAACTCTTTCCAACGGATGCTCACACTGACTGGCAGTGGCACGGCATCATGGAGCGATCCTTCGCGATGAGTCTGGAGAAGCTTCCCCAAATTTCTTCGCCACTCATTCGCATCATCGACGGTTATAACCTCAACCGAAAGCTCGCCCTGGCCTTCGAAGCCAGCGTGGGCAAAGGGAAAATGGTGGTCTGCGCCGCGAACCTGGCCGACAAGTTGGAGGCTCGCATCGAGGCCGGGCAACTGCGTGAAAGCATCCTCGCCTACATGCAATCCAACGCATTCCTGCCTTCCCAGAACCTGGACCCCGAACTCCTAACCAATGAGTTCTTCACCAAGCCCCGCCCCGTGCTTTCCCGCGGCGGACCCGTGATCGTCTCCTCGGAAGCAGGCGGCCATACCGGGTCGAACGCCAATGACGGTGATAGAAGCACCCGCTGGTGCGCCAATGGGCCGTCTTACCCCCAATGGTGGCAGGTTGATTTGGGTGAGGTGAAAGACCTGAGCGGGTGCAAGATCGTCTGGGAATTTGCCGTGAATTTGCGTTTTCTGGTAGAGGGTTCCGCGGATGGGAATGCCTGGAATACGCTCCTTGACAGAACGGCTGGGAGCGAAAAACCCGCCGAGTTACAGGCCTTTGATTTCCAGGCGCGTGCTCGCTTTGTGCGGGTGAACATCCAGGGTGGACCCGGCTGGGCCGGTTTCCGTGAATGCGAGATTTTCGGGAAGTCGAAGGAATGAATCGCCGGATGACCTCTGCGCGTTCCGACGTGGAGCCTCTCATTGAATCAACTTTAAAACCCGCCACAACCTTTCCAACATGATACCAACCACTGATTCCTTCCAACCCGATTTCCACATCGTGAAAAATCCCATCATCCGCCCGTTTCTCCAACTCATATTGTTCTCCGCCACATCGGTGCTGCTTCTAGCAGGTTGTCGCAAGAGCAACGCACAGCAACCGGTGGTTGCATTGCCGGATAAAGTCGTGCTCATCGAACAGTCCGCCGATCTTCGCGCGTTGATCAGCGGCGAGCTTGCTGCGGGCAAGAAGCGCATCGTGATTCCGCAGGGGCGTTATCGCGTATCTTCAGGGCAGGGATACCATCTCCAATTCAAGAATCTCTCAGATGTTGAAATCGTTGCCAACAACGTTGAGATGGTTTGCACGTCAACGGTTCAAGCCTTGATGTTCGATCATTGTTCGAATGTTACCCTGCGCGGTCTTACCGTGGACTACGATCCCCTGCCTTTCACGCAGGGGAAAATCACCGCCATCGCACCTGACAAGAGTTCGATGGATTTCGAAGTGGCAGAAGGTTATCCGGAAAACAAACTGGAAGAACGCATTCAGATCTACGATCCCGTCACCGGTGAACTCCGCAGGGGAGATGCGGCTTGGAAGCAGGAAATCCAAGCCCTCGGCGAACGCCGCTACCGTGTTTGGAAAAATCACTACCGATTCGATCCACTTCGTGACACCGAGCAGGTGGGGGACATCCTTGTGACTAGCAACCATTTCGGCACTCGTGGCTCGCCGCACGCGGTCGAGTTGAACCATTCCAAGGGTGTGCTTCTCGAAGACATCACCGTTTTCGCCTCCCCTTGTTTCGGGTTTCTCGAACACGACTGCGACGGAAACCGCTACATCCGCTGCAAGGTGGATCGGCGCGATCCTTCGGATGATCCCGTGAAACGCGCCCAGCCACGCATGCGTTCGCTGAATGCCGATGCGTTTCACAGCAAGGATGCCGTCAAGGGCCCCGCCATCATCGGATGCACTGCTCGATTCCAAGATGACGACTGCGTGAACATCAATGGAAAATACCACTACGTCAGCGGCACCCAAGGTCGGTTGGTGCGCATCGCGGTTCTCAACAACCAGCTTAAGATCAAGGTCGGCGATCCTGTGGAATTTCTGCCCTACTCCGGGCCACGTCCGCCGGATGCCGTGGTCATGGAAATGCAGCCGGATCCCACGCCGATCACCGGGGAGGAAGAAACCCTCATCCGTTCGCTCGGTCTGAACGAAAATATCCGGACAGGACTTCTGACAGGAAAAGCGCGGTTCTACACGCTCACGCTGGATCGCGAAACCGCGTTGCCCGGTGGTTCGGCGGTTTGCAGTTCCCTGCGGGTCGGCAACGGTTTTGTCGTCAAGGACTGCGACTTCGGCCACAACCGTTCGCGGGGCATACTCATCAAAGCCAGCAAGGGTGAAGTCACCGGCAACCGGATCGTCAAAAGCCGCATGGCCGCCGTGCTGGTTTCCCCCGAGTTCTGGTGGATGGAGGCCGGATGCTCCTCGGACTTGATGATCCAGGACAATACCATCAAGGGCTGCCTGCAAACGCCGATCCAGATTCACGCCAAAGGA
>JBIPND010000559.1:0-3176 GCA_044374015.1 Luteolibacter sp.
TTGTCCGCAGCATGGACGATGACCAGTCCGCCGCCGTTTTTCATGTAGGTCTCCAGATTGCTCCGCGTCGCTTCCGGCCAGTCGGCGGCGCCGAAGCCGAAGTTGCTGACGACGATCGCGTATTTGGTGAAATCGGGGGAGAAATCCGGATCGGGCACCGGTTTCTCGGTGCCCTCGGATTCGCCGGCTCCGGCCAGCGGCAGCCAGTCCTGCTCGCGTTTGAAATTGGAGATGAATTTCGTCCTCGCGACTTCCACTTCAAACAAGCCGCTGCCTTCGAGGTATTGTTTCATCATCACCGTCGATTTCGGCCACACGGCGTGGTTGTTTTGGCCATCGACGATGAGTGCCTTGAGTTTTTCGGCGGCCGCGGCGGGCATGGCTAGAACCAAGGATGCGGCAAGTAGGCGTGGAGTCATTTTCATCGCCGGACCATTACGCACGGCGGCCGCAGGTTCCATCATGAAATGGCGAGCCCCGCCCGCACGGTCTGCGAGGGCTGGAAGGCGCGCAGCAAGGAGCTTCTGGATGAATTCCGGGGACGCGATCTTTCGAAAATCGACGTGGTGGCGATGATGGCGTGATGCAGGGTGTGTCAAAAAGTGACGGTTTTGGCGGGCCTCAGGAGCCCGGAACCGTGGCGGAGAGGCGCACGAACACCTTGCCGGCAGGACCTGCGGGGATGGCAGCTTTGATGCGGTTGAGCTTGCTGTCGGGCAATGGGGTGATGAAAAACTCGACGCCGTCGATGGTGGCGGTGGTATCCGGGATTTCGACATCGGCCCACGAGTCCAAGCTTGGGCTGTGTTGCAGGCGCAGGGAGTAGGTTCCGCGGTTGGCGGGGATGAGGTAGTTGAAGGTGACGGACAGCGCGCTGTTTTCCTGGAGCGGGAGCGGGAGGAGGGTGGCGGCGTCGGTTTCGGGGGTTTCCGCGCCGAGCAGCCAGGCCAGGCCGTCGGCCAGGTGGTCGGCGTTGGAATCTTGCGTGAAGGAGCTTTCCGGCGCAGCGGCCCATTGCACGAAGGGATTTTCGTCCACCGTGATCACGAGGTCATCGGACCGGCTCCCAAAGCCGTCGCTGGCGGTGAGGCGGAGGAGGTAAGTTCCGGCAAGGGGGAAGGTGGCGGTGGTGGTGGCGGACCGGGCGTCGGTGAAGGTGACCGGGGCGGGACCTGAAACCATCGACCACGTGGTGGAGAGCGGCTCGTTTTCCGCATCGCTGACGGTGCCTTCGAGGGCGGCCGTGGCGACATACGTGGGAGGAACGGGTCGAAGGCGACGGCATTCAATCCGCCGATGGTGGCGGAACCGGTGGCCGGCCTGCGGGAGGCGGTGGCTTGGGCGGCGTGGTTTTGATTTCCGCTCTTGTCCTGCCACAGGGAAACGCTGCCGGCGTCCGCCGCGAGGGTGGCGGGATCCGCGGCGTCGAACCAGGCGGCGGTGAGGATTTTGGGCGGGGCCCATGGCAGGGGAGGGCTGCCCGCGAGAGATTGATCCGGCCCGGCAGCGACGGCTGGCAGCGCTTTCCAGCCTGCGAAAAGCGGGTGATCGGCGGGGTTGGTGACGGTGGATTCCGCGGTGACGAGCTCGCCGCCGGCGGTCGCGGTGAACCAGCCGGTGAAAGAGAATCCGGGGCGGCTGGTGGCGGGCAATGGGCCGTAGTTTGCGCCGAAGCTCACTTGGAGGCTGGCGGGATTGGTGGCGCTGCCGCCGTTTGTGGCGAAGGTGATGACCGGTCGGACGCGCCGTGAGAATTGGTCGAGGTAGAGCGACTGGGGCTCGTGCGTGGCGCTGGTGCCGATGCCTTCGCGGTGGTCGGCCGGGGCGGTGTTGCCGCCGGTGGGGTTGGAGGCGTGGTAGGCGCTGCCGCTCGTTGCGCGGGTTCCGATGATGTAGCCGTAGTTGAGCTGCTCGCTGCGGACGATGGGATTGCTGCTGTCGGCATAGCGTGTGCCGCTGCCGGTGGTGTTCCAATAGACCGCGTGGGCGATCAAGGGCAACTTCGCGATCCGCAAAGGAGACTGGAAGTTTCTCGCCTGCAAGGGATCGGGCGGATGGTCCAAAGGCGACGATGGCAAACCCAGCCAACTCTACCACCTGGCAAACGACCGCAAGGAGCAGAACAACCTCGTGCAAGCAAAGCCGGACACCGCCGCCGACCTAACGAAAATACTCGAGGCCGCCGTCGCTAACGGCCGCACCACCCCCGGCCCCAAGCAGAACAACGACGCCGCAGTGGTGATTTGGAAGAAGGCGCCACGAAACCCAAAAGGGAAATAATTCTCCCGAGGATCGACTTGTCCGGGAAATGGGGTCAGTGTGCAAATCTTGACAAAGTTCCGGTCAGGTTGTCGCGTTCCGGGCCATTTTGACAAGTGCTTGCCTCACAGGAGACGGCTCGGTTTGCGGCTTCGCTTGATCGCACCCGCTGCGGCCAGGGTGGCGAGGAGGAACCGGTGGTCATCCAATCGTATTCCTGACCAAGCGGATTCGGAGAGGCTGGCCTCTGGAGCGGAGAAATCGCAACGCGGAGGCGCGGAGGCCGCAGAGGGGGGCGCGGAGAGATTGGCTTCTGGCTTCTGGCTTCTGGCTTCTGCGCGACATGCCGGGACGGTTGGGGAGAGGGGAATTTGTCAAGATTTGCACACTGACCCCATTTTCACGCGTCACTCTGAACCATGGGCATCACCGGCAAGCAATCCTCCCGGTGGCAGCGTGCGGCGATGGTGCCCGAGGAAATCGCCACGTCGGCCGGGATGGGGATGGGTGAGATGGGGGATTTTTAACCGAAATCCGGCTTCGGGTTAGGGGGCGAAAAAGGGGGCGAAAAAGGGGGCATCTCACCCACTGGAAATCAGTAACTCATTGAAAATGAGTTGGTGCACGCTGCAGGTTTCGAACCTGCGACCCCATCCGTGTGAAGGATGTGCTCTACCACTGAGCTAAGCATGCGTTACCCGAAAACGGCCACGAAATCATCGCCGGGCGGGAGAATTAGAGATCCGGGCGGGGCTTGGCAAGCATTTCAGCGCGTCGGGTGGATTTAAAATTTTGCGTCTTGGGATGCGCGGCGGCGGCGCATTAGGCTCCGCACACAGCAAGAACCGTGGCCCAGATTCCGAAAGAAAGTGTTGAGAAAGTGCTCGAAGCGACGGACATCGTCGATTTGATCAGTT
>JBIPND010000560.1:0-3173 GCA_044374015.1 Luteolibacter sp.
GGATTCCAAACCCGGCAGCGATCAGGGCGAAGGTGAGGAAGATGAATCGGAGGACCGGCGAACCGCGCATGCGGAGACATTGTTGCACGATGGAGTGCTTTGCAAGAGACTTGCATGAGGTTGTGGTATCTCAGCCCGGATGTCGCCCGTGATCTTTCAAAATTAGGCGAATGGCGCCAGCTAGCTTGCTTGACGGGTGCGCAGCGACTGCTACGTTTTTGAAGTTCACCCCAAATTAAACTCGAAAACCCTACCCTCATGAAATCCGCATTCCTACTCGCCTTTGCCACCCTCTTTTTGATCGCACCTGCCGAAGCGGCGAGGAAGAACAAAGACAACGCGAAAGCCGCCGCCGCTGAAAAGCAAAAGAAGGTCGAAGCGCGCGCCGAGCGCGCCAAGAAGCGCGAACAGATCGACGCGGTGTTGGACGTGAAGGATAAAAACAAAGACGGCAGCCTGGATGCTGACGAGTATCTCATCGGTGAATCCGATGCCGAAGCTGCCAAAGCCCGCTTCAAGGAGTTCAACAAAAACGGCGATCGTTATCTGTCCAAGGGGGAACTCGAAACCTCGCTCGGGCTCTAATTCCCGGGCTGTTTTAAAAACCGGATTTTCTCTGGAAAAGCGCGCGTGCCTCACCATGGTCTGCGCATGCCGATGACGCGCTTTCAAAAACTGGCCACCGCCGCCCTGGTTTCCGTGCTGCTCCTGATGTTCGTCGGGGCGATCGTGCGAGTGACCGGCGCGGGGATGGGCTGCCCGGACTGGCCAACGTGCTGGGGCTGCCTGATTCCGCCGACTTCGGTGGAGCAGGTGGATTTTGAAAAACTTCCGTTGGAGAAATTCCAGGCCAAGGCGGCCCGGATGGGCCGTGATCCATCAATGATCACCGAGGCGTCGCTGCGCGCGGAATTCAATCCGCGGCATGTCTGGACCGAGTTCACCAACCGCCTTTTCAGCCTGCCGGTTGGCTTCTTTTCGCTGGCCACCTTCATCGCCGCATTCTGGCAGCGGGAAAAACGGCCGCTGGTTTTCTGGCTGGCGTTCACCTCGCTGGTGGTGGTGCTGGTGAACGCCTGGATGGGCGCGCGGGTGGTTTACAGCGGTCTCGCGCCCGGCGTCCTAACCACCCATCTGGCGCTGGCGATGAGTCTGATGGGCACGCTCGGTTATTGCGCGTGGCGGGGGACCGACCGGCCGTGGCGGATTCAGATGGAATCCGGGCCCCGACGGCAATTGCAGGTGGTGGTCTGCCTGCTGTTCGCGGTGACGGTTTTTGAAGGAATCATCGGTGCCCAGGTGCGCGAAATGACCGATGAACTCGCGAAATTCCATGCCAACGCGCCGCGCTCGACATGGATCGCCGAGCTCGAGGGTTCGTGGAAATATCTCGCGCACCGCAGTTTTTCGTGGGTGGTGTTAGGTGCCACCCTGTGGGCGTGGCTGCTCACCAAACGCCACCGCGCCGGTGGTCCCGGGAAGGTGGAAAACGTGGTTCTGGGAATCGTGCTGGCACAGATGGTGTTAGGCATGGTGATGGCGCAGATTCACATTTACAGCTGGGTGCAGGTCCTGCACGTCGGCCTGGCCGCCATCCTGCTGACCTTTGTCTGGCTCTGGCTGTTCGGGCTTTCCCGCGGGCACCGGTCAGCGGAAGTATAAACTCCGATCCTCGATCCATCGCTCCACGGACGGCAGCAGCCACGGGTGGGTGAGCGCACCTTGGGCGATGGCCTGGCGGATCTCGGTGGCCGAGGCTGGATGGGCACCATGGACCACATGCATGCGGTAGCCCTCGCGGGGTAACAATTCCTCACCCCGGGAGAGGACGATAAATTCGACATTTTTCGCCAACCGCTCTGGGTGCCTCCATGTCGGCAGCGACTCCCATTGGTCGCCGCCCATGATCCAGAACAGGCGCGCGTCGGGAAACCGCTCGGCCATCGCTTCCGCGGTTTCAAACGAAAAGGACGGGCCGTCCCGCCGCAGTTCGAAATCATCGACCACCGCCCACGGCAATCCGGCAGTCGCCAGCTTCAACATGGCAACCCGGTCCTCGGCGCTGGCCGGCTTCGAATCGGACTTGTGCGGAGAAATCCGACACGGCAGGAACCGCACCTCATCCAACTCCAGCGACGCCTTGGCCACTTCCGCCAGATGCATGTGGCCGATGTGGACCGGGTCAAAGGTCCCGCCGAAAAGCGCGATTTTATGGGGTGGGTTCATCCGTGCGGTCCGCAAAACGTGGCATCCGAATCTCTCGCCACCAAGATGAAACAGCACGAAATGCGGGGTATGTGGCAAGTCAGGCAGAGCGAGAAATCGCCGGCTGCTGTTTGTTTTTCCACGTGATCACCGCAGGCGTCCATCCCACATCCCGCAGCCACCCGGCAGCGGCGGCCTACGATTTCGACGATCGTCCTTTTCTCGTCTTCTGGGAAATCACCCGCGCCTGTGCGCTGGCGTGCAGCCATTGCCGCGCCGAAGCGCAACCGCGCCGGCACCCGGACGAACTGGATTCCACCGCCTCGGCGCAGCTCATCCGGCAACTCGCCGCCTGGAAACCGCCGATGCTCATTCTAACCGGCGGTGACCCGCTGATGCGGCGTGACGCCCTTGACCTCGTCCGCCAGGCGACCGACGCCGGATTGCACGTCGGGCTCAGCCCGTCGGCCACCGCGCGGCTGCTGCAGGCGGATTTCGCGGAAATCAAAGCCGCCGGCGTGCAACGCCTGTCGCTCAGTCTCGATGGCGCGACCCGCAAAACCCACGACGCTTTCCGCGGCGTGGCCGGCACCTACGACCGCACCATCGAAGCGGTGAAACGGGCGCACGCCGCCGGTCTCAGCCTGCAGATCAACACCACCCTCACGCGCGGCAACCTGGATCAGTTCGAGAGTTTCAAAAACCTGATGTTCCAGCTCAAACCCGCCATGTGGAGCGTGTTTTTGTTAGTTCCCACCGGCCGCGCGGGCTTGGCCGACATGCCGGACCCCGCGGACGTCGAGAGGGTTTTCGAGGAAATGGCCGACCTCGTTGGCAAGGCACCGTTCGCGATCAAAACCACCGAGGGCCACCACTTCCGCCGCGTGCTGATCCAGCGAAAAGGCTCCGCCGCCAAAAGCCGTCCCGGCATGCGCTCGCCGCTCGGCATCCGCGACGGGCGGGGAGTG
>JBIPND010000561.1:0-3172 GCA_044374015.1 Luteolibacter sp.
GGCGGAGGGGGTGGGATTCGAACCCACGGAACCTTTCGGCTCTCCAGTTTTCAAGACTGGCGCAATCGACCACTCTACCACCCCTCCGGTGTGTTGGCCCTGAGTGACTTGGGGCTTTTACTTCCCGCGGCCTGATCCTTGAATCGATTGCGACCACAAAAAACTGTGGCCGCGTGATGAAACAAGAAGCAACCCGTTGGGAAGCCACCGACACTCCCGGACTTTACGTCCGACAACTCGGCGGCGGTTTTTAGGCACGGATCACGCTGAATGGCAAGCGTTCTTGCCGATCCTTGAAAACCGACAAGCTTAGGGTCGCACCGAAGCTCCTGAGGGACCTGCAATCCGGTCACACCCGCCAAGTGTCGACCCGCACTGACGACAAGCACCATGCGGCCATCGCGCGGTTCTCACGCTCCGATTCCTCGCGTTCTCCGGGATGCGCCTCAACGAAGCCCGCCACGTAAAATAGTCGGACATCACCGCCGGGAAACTGAAAGTCAGGGGCGGAGAGGAGGACCTCAGCCAGATTGAGCCGCAGTTTCCGGTCTTCGTCCTGCTCTTCGCCGTGATTGACCTCCGCGCGTTTTTCCGGGGTGAAGACGTCCATGGGGGAGTAAGTATTTGAGTCAGGAACATGGCCCGGAACCGCGGCGGGGGCCGCGGATCTGGAAGGCGCGTGAGGATCCGTTGGCGGAGATCGGGGCCGAGGGCGCTCTTTGAGTTGGGGCGGGGATGGAGCGCGAGATTCATCTCGCCTGAGAATGAGGGGAGAAAGGTGGGGGCAAGGTGGGACGGCGCGTCTGATGTTGGGCGTTTCTTTCGCCGCGCATTCGCACTGCGGCGAGACGCCACAGCCACACGCCACAGCTGCAGCGACTTGACTGGCGGGGGGTGGCTTGGGGCGGGGATGGAGCGCGAGATTCATCTCGCCTGAGAATGAGGGGAGAAAGGTGGGGGCAAGGTGGGACGGCGCGTCTGATGTTGGGCGTTTCTTTCGCCGCGCATTCGCACTGCGGCGAGACGCCACAGCCACAGCCACAGCAATAGCCACAGCTGGAGTGGGGTTATTCCACCACGATGCTTGCGGTTCCGGAGACGGGGTTGGTCACCAGCCAGCGGGAGCCGGCGCGTTTTGCGGGCGCGGGCTGGCCGTTGATGAGGACGCCCTTGGAGCCGGCGGAGGCGGGGAGTTCGAGGGTGGCGGTCATGCCGGCGGGGAGACTGAGATTCATCTGGAAGGAGCTCTGGTTTTCCCAGCCGACGGTGAGCGGGCCGAGGGGGGTGGGGATTTTGCCTTTGGCGTGGGCGAGGGTGCCGGTGTTAGGGCGGATGCGCGCCTGCTTCCAGCCGGGTGTCAGCATCCCGGCCCCCAGGACGTAACGCGGAAACAAGTTGGCCGGGGCGGCTCCCCAGGCGTGGTTCCAGTCCTGGTTGGGTTTGTATTTCATGTCCCATGCCTCCCAGGTGATGGTGGCTCCGCTGTCGATCATGTGCCGCCAACTGCGGTCGGTGGCGGCGGTGACGAGTTCCAGCGCGCGGGTGCCTGCCTCGTTGGCAAACAGCCCGTCCATCAGATATTGGGCGGCATAGACGGAGCAGGCCATGCCGCGTTTTTGCACGGCATCGACCACCGCCGGGACGTATTCGGCGGGCACCAGGCCGAAGGCTAACGGAAACAAACTGGCGTGTTGGGACGCGTGGTCGGTGTCCACACCATCGCGGTAGGCTCCCTTGGTGCGATCGAAGAGCAGGAGCTGGAATGCCGCGTGGGCCTTGGCCGCCATGGCGGTGTATTTGGCGGCTTCCGCGTCCTTGCCGAGGGCGGCGGCGATTTCCGACATCATCTGGAGCGAGCGGATGTGAAAGGCGTTGACCACGGTGTTGACCGGTTTGAAAACAAAGCCGTCGCGCTCTTTGACCGGCCAGTCGACGATGTCGTTTTTCTTGACCTGCGCCTCGTTGCTGACGAGCAGGCCGTCTTCGCGGGCGCGCTCCAACAGAAGCTTGGGCTTGAGCGATTCATAACGGGAGGTGAGCCATTGGGTGTCGCCGGTGTGGCGGTAGTCCGCATGCGCCATGAAAATCATGTGGAAGGCCCATTCGGTCGGCCAGGTGGGGTGTTTCATCAACCAGTCAAAGGTGTCGCGCGCCATCTGGATGTCGTTGTCGGTGGTGTAATGACTGAGTTGGTTCAGATAGGCGTCCGCTTCATAGGGAATGCGCTCGCGATCGCCATCGACATAAACGCCGGCGAAGGTGGTCGCCTTGATCGAGTAACGGCAGAGTTCCCAGATGCGGTTGAGCATCTCGTCGGAGGATTCGAAGGACGCGGCCTTGTCATCCCAGGTGCTGGCGAAGGCGGACTTGCGCACGATGTTTTTGGGGCTGAGTTCGCCCGGCCAACCTTCGATTTCGACCCAGCGGAAAGGCAGGACGACGCCCCATTCCGGGGGTGTTAGGACGGCGGGCGGGGTGTCGGTGCGGTTCGTGGTGGTGTTGCGTCCGTCGGCGGGCGGTGCGGCGGGGATCGGGGCAATTCCCTTGAGGTGGAGCTCGGTCATGGCGTAACGCACGGTACCCGGCGGCTTGCGGTTGATGCGGCCATTTGTCAGGTCTTCGCCGAAGTGGACGGATACGCACTGGTCGGCATTCGCGGGCGGGGTTAGATGGAGATTGCCGAATGAAACCCGGCCGAAATCGATGAGGATCACATCGGGTTTTACTTGGGTGATGGAGACCGGGGCCTCATCGACCAGGTGGACCGGGGCGGCGACGCAGGCGGCGGCGAGTGCGAGGGTGAGAAACAGGGGATTCATGAATAGAATAGTTAGGTGATGGGGAATGATTTCAGGCCTGGTGGAAGACTTGCTTGAGCGGGGTGCGGACGGGCGAGTTGTCAGGGTTCACCTCCATGAGGTCGGCCATGTGGGCCCACCATTTTTGCATCAGTTCGGTCTTGCGGAGTTCGGCGGTGGTGTTGATGGCGGCGACTTTGTTGACGGCGAACAAGGTGCCGGTTTCCTCGTCGAGGAAGATCGGCGGTGCGAGCGCCAGCCAGATGGCTGCTAGATGGACGAGGCGGCTCATGGGCGTTTGGATTTCAGATAGGCGAGCCAGGCGGCTTCGCTGGTGATTTCGCCATCGCCCGCCCAGGCGAATCCGGCGCGGT
>JBIPND010000562.1:0-3166 GCA_044374015.1 Luteolibacter sp.
GCGCCCTGCCTGGCGAGGCGGTCGATGTTGGGCGTGGGAGCAATGTCCTTGAAACGGCCGCCATAGGCGGAAATCGCCTGGAGCGCATGATCGTCGGAAAAGATGAAAAGGATGTTAGGCCGCTCCGACGCCGGACAGGCGAGCAGGGTGAGCAGGAGGATTGAAAGCGTGCGCATGGTGATGATGGAACGGCAGGATACGGTCAACGACGGCGGGATCAATCAGGAGATTTCGTGCGCCGCCATCCCGCAACCTCCCCTGCGGCGGCGGGAACCCGCCGCAACAGAGTCGCCACCCACCCCCGGAAAACCCAAAATCCGGGAGTGGGGAACGCTCTGCATAGGTTGTGTGAGTCGATCGCTCCTCCAAGCGGTTTTCGCAATCCACACGCGCCAACGAGAACAGGACCCGGGTTGCCGAGCAAACCATTTCAACAGTCGAAATGCGGGCCTAGCAGCCTGCCTGATTTAAAGGTTTTTGGATGGCGAAATCAATAGATGAGCGTGCGGCGGGCTTTGAATGCCGCTTGTTGAAGTATTTGAGTTGCGGGATCCGTGGTGATTCGGACCATCGTTTGGAAAATCAACCTGACAGAGGCAAAAGGTTCTGAGCCATTGGGCGGCATGGCCGGTCGATTTGGCGCCTTGCCGAATCCATCGGGGACGGATTCAAAACCACCTGGACCTTCAGTAATGGGGAGCTGACCGTTGAATACGGAAACGATGGCGGGATTGCTTTCGAGGGGGACATTGGGGGCGTGGAGATCAAAGAGAAAGGAAAACGGGGACTGGGCACTCACTGATTGTTTTGTCGCAGTCCCTGTCTTTCCGAATGCCCTCACCCGATCAACATCTCCAAATCTGCCATCGCCGCCCTGACGTTCCCTGATGCCCCGGCCGCAATCATCCGGGTGGTGGCAATAGGGACAGCCCACCGCCTCGCGAGAAATGCCGCGAGAACCTCGTTTTCCGGTGGCTGGATGCGGACTGATTGGAACCGGGTTTGGAAGCGTTCGGTCAGGCTGCCGTGAACTAGGCTAACGGCCCTCATCCTCCGCGTTGACACAATGGGCCACCGATCCATTTTCCATGGCAAATGAATCTGGTAGATGCCTCCCCCCGAGGCCGATCCTCACAAGGTTGTTTCGGTGTTTCGCCGCCTCTCTGGTTCCCCGCCCTCCGGTCCTCTCGTGAGTTTTCTCAACGGTCTTTACCCCAAAAGCCATTTCCTATCAATCAAAAGCCCCAAACCATTCGCCTGGAGCGCCACACCAGAGAAAATCTTCGGCAAAATCACCGGGGCTTTTCCTGAGTGAACTTAACGCGCAGGAAACTAGCCGAGCTTCAACGCGATCAAGACTTGGCGGCATAGGCCGAGGTAATAATCGCCGGAGTTTTGCCGAAAGCGTTCCTCGTGCCACCCAGACGGGTGGCTGTTTCGCCGCCACCACGCTTTCGCCAGATTCGCCCATTCCCGCACGCAGGCTCTACCGCCGAGACTACCCTGACAGCGGCCGAAGGGGGCCTTGCATCTGAAAACTCCCCCCTCGACCAAATTCAGCCTTCAGAAACTATCGGACCAACCCCTGTTCCGTTCGCCGACTTCGGGTTTTGCCGTATCCGGCACTCTCCTCCCGGCCAGCAGGCTGGCCAAACAGCCCGGAGTCCCGTGCCAAGCGGCGACAACTGGCTCAAACAGCCGTCGTCGCAGCTTGGTGAAGGCTATAGGGAGTGCCTGGTGCGCCGCAGCAGGAGGCCGATACCCAGCAGCGCCCCGGTGGAAAGCAGCGACGTCGGTTCAGGGACGGTCGAGACTGTCGACTCGTTAAACTGGACGTTACTGAAATCCATGTAGCGACCTGTCGATGAGGTATAAATGTAGAACCGGAAACTTGTCGCAGTGGAAAGACCGGTGAAGCCGGCGAGCTCGACATTGACATGCTGGAAACCCGTCGCTGTGCCATCTGGGGACTGGACCGCGAAGAGGTCGCTCGCGTAGTTGTCGACATTTGAGCGGATGAACCATCCGCGGTTCCCGCTGGTCCCACCGCGACTCCAATCGGCGTCGATCGAGCCAATGTCCATGCTAGAGGACGGGGTTAGTGTGAACTCGAAATACCAATTATTGGCGAGCGCGGTGGCGGCCGAGGCACCGGCGTCAGCGGTGCCCGGGCCGGTCTTCAGCATCTTCTCGATGGAACCAAAATCCGTGCCGACCGAGTATTGCCCGAGCCCCGCACCTTTTGACACCGCCGCACTGGCAAGCACGGTTGCGTCGAGACTGCTGTAGGCGAAGCCGCTGCTGCCGTCGCTGCTGTTGTTGAACGGGTAGCTGACCAAGACTGCGGCACTGGCAGCGTCGAGCGAAGCGAAGGCGAGCGCGAGCGAGGTGGCAACGCGTGTATTTGTTTTTCTCTTCATTTTTATAGTTTCACGGATGTTTTGTTTAGCTCCCGCCAGGGGACGCCGCTGGCGGTGAGAGGGGTGATGAGAAGACAGCACAGGCTGGCGCGGCCGCGCCGCCGGGGAGGCCCCGGAGGTGGCGTTGCCAGTTCTGTCGATCCCGCCCGATGCGCTCTGGCGAGGCACCTGGCTCATGAAGCCGAGCGGTTCTCTCTGGATGGCGGGCCAGACTCAGCGCACCGGGCGTCAGAGGCGCGCCAGGGGTGAAGTCCACGCCCGAAAAGTCGAAGCCGCGCGTCACGCAGCGAGGCCGGGACGGAACGGAGGGTTGCGGGGTCTCAGGGGGAGCGGTTAATTCCATGGGAAGCAGGCAGAGCACCAGTCGTGGGGTCCGAAAGTTCGCCACGGGTCAGCACCGTCGTGGATGGGCGAAAATCCCGCCGGTTCGAGAAAAATGGGACGGACGTGGTCAATTTTGTGGCGAACGTGGCGAGCAGGTAGTTTTGGGGACTTGGAAGGGGACTTTTTGCGCCCTCTGCGTTAAGGAGCGGGGACTGATTGTCCCCTCTTCGGGCGGCGACAGAGGAAGAGAAGACAGTCAACCCCTATCTTCCCGCCGTCCGGTCATCTCATGAGCTTTCTCAACGGCCTTCACCCCCAAAGCAATTTCCTAGCAACTCTCCAAATCCGCCAACGCCGCCCTGACGTTACCCCCTGCCCCGGCTGCAATCATCCGGGTGGTGGCAATAGGGACAGCCCACCGC
>JBIPND010000216.1:0-5796 GCA_044374015.1 Luteolibacter sp.
AGGTGGTGGCGGCCATGGTGTGCAAACTGGCTTAACATCCACAGACTTGGAGTTCCCGCAACCCGGATATGCAAAGAACTTGAAAGTGGGGGCGCGCCCGGCGGGTGAATTTATGGGAATTCAGGGGAATCTGCTTGCTAGGAGGTGATCTGGAATTCTAATTTCCCGGTCTCTATGAAAAATCGAGTGAATTGGCTGATCATCCCTGCCGTGGCGTTGAGCTTCGGCGCGTGCAAGAAGAAGGAAGAGGCCAAGCCACCGGAAACCCCGGCGGCGGTGGCGGATGCAGTGAAAGCTCCAGATGCCGTGAAGGCGCCGGCGGCCGCAGTTCCGGCGATCGGCGCGGAGGAACGCGCGGCCAAGCTCGGGTTTGTGAAACACTTGCCGCAGGACACCGAGGCAGTGCTGGCTTTCCACAATGGCACCAAATCGGCCGACCGCGTGATGTCATCCAAACTTTGGCAGCTGGTGCAATCGCAGATGGCCGGCGGGCTGGTGCCGATGGATGACGCCGAGGAAATGGACGACGAGATCGAATTTCCGGAGGCCGAGCAAGACGCCGATGTCGATGTCGCGGAGGAGGATGACGCGATGGAGGCCCCGATGGGCCCGGCGATGCTTTTCGGCACGGAATTCACCGTGGCGATGGGCAAATCCACCGGCGAACAAACCGCCAACCTGCTCACGCTCAACCGCCGTATGACTTATTTCCAAATGCGCGGTCTCGCCAAATCGCTCGTCGCGGCCGCGCGCAAGGGTGACATCGCAGACCTCGAGGAATCGCTCGCCGAGGGCTACAGCTCGGACTTGGTGGCCGAACTTTTGAGGGACCCTGACTCCGGGATTCCGCTGTTGGAGCGGACGAAAATGCCGCCGTTGTATTTTGCCTTCCGCGTCGGCGATGAGCAGCGTCCGGCGGCCGCCCAGCAGGTGGCTGCGCTGCTCGCCAATCTCAACATGCTCGGCGACATGGTCGAGCCGGTGGAAGTGGAAAAGGCGGGTCAGAAATTCGCGGGCTTCAAGGTTTCCGGCGCAAAAATCTCCGCCACCATGGCCGCCGACCGCGCAAGCATGGAAGAAGACCTCGACGCCGCGACCGTGGACCAACTGCTGGCGGTGATCGCCAAAAAAGACCTCGTGATTCTCACCGGCACCATCGGCGATTACGTGCTGCTGTTCTTCGGGGCGGCGGCGGACGACCTCAGCCTCGCCAGCGAGATCGGCCAATCGATCGTTTCCTCCGACGCCCTCGCTTTCACCGACGCCTACGCGTCCAAGGAACTCGCCGCAGTGGTTTACGGCCAGAAAGCGGCGATGGACCAGCTTTACGCCTCCGTCGGCGGACTCGCGGATATGACCAACGGCCTGCGCGACGGGATTTCCGGAGCCGATGGCCTCGGTGACACCCGCGACCTGGAAGCGATGTTTCAAATCGTCGCCGAGCGCGAAGCCGCCCTACAAAAACTCGTCAGCAACGAGGCGGTCGGCACTGTCGCGTTCTTCGAAGAGGGCCTGAAAATCGAGTCTTACGGCGGCGCGGACAATGGCGCGCTGGCCTGGACCTCCCCGAACAAGCTCGGGCATCTTGGCGACTCATCCGACGTCGTGATGTTCGCCAACATGACGGTGGACGCCGTTTACGACGAAAAGATGCGCGCTTATTTCGAAGCGTTGTTTGAAACCGCCTACGCGATGACCATGAAAGTCGCCGAGCTGGCGATCGAGGACGAGCAGATCGCCCAATTCACCGGGATGGCCAAGATTTTCGACGAAAATTTCCGCAGCGATCTGGTCGCGCTGTGGAACACCTACAACGTCGATTTCGGCGGCAGCCTCGGCGGCGAAACCGCATGGGTCGTCGATCTCAAGGGCGCGGCCCCGGCCGTCCCCGGGATCCCGCAGGCGGTGGTGGACAAGTTGAAAGTGCCGCGTATTTCAATGATTTCACCGGTCACCGATCGTGAGAAACTCTCCACCTCGTGGGAAAAGATGAACGTCACCACCACCGCGATTCTGGGCAAGGTCAGCGGCATGGTCGGCCAGGATATTCCGATGCAAAAGCCGATCAGCTCGGAAAAAGACGGCCTCACCACCTGGTTTTTCCCGCTGCCGTTTTTCAATGACGACTTCCTGCCATCGGTCACTGTCGGCGACCAATGGTGGGCCGCCTCCACCTCGAAAAACCAGGCGCTCGACCTCATCGCCCAAGCCGCCGCCGGTGGTGAAACCCGCACCGGCTTGGTGTTTAACGTGAATTTCAAGGCGCTGGAAGCCTACGCCAAGGAAACCGCCAAGCTCGCCGATGAAAATGCGGAAGCCCTCATGGGCGCGCCGCTCACCCCGGAGCAAAAACAACTCATCGAGGACTCCATCGGGGTCTTGGGCGATTTTGACAAGATGACGGTGCATTCCCGCCGCGAAGGCACGGTTTTGCGCTCCAGCATCCATTTCAAGACCCGCTGAATCGAGGTTCCGGCTGCAAACGGGCCGACTGAAGTCAGCGCTCCCTTCTTTGATCCGCATGACACTCGATCCGATCGGCATCGTCCGTTCCTGTTTTGGCGGGAAATTCGGCGTGCCCCGCCAGCCGGGGTTGTGCCCGAGTGCGTGGGGGCGGTTGGTGTTTCATGAAGCTTACCGCAGCCCGGAGGCGATCCGCGGGATCGACGGGTTTTCCCATCTGTGGCTGATTTTCGGGTTTCACGAAACGCTGGCGCAAGGGTGGAAGCCCACCGTGCGGCCGCCGCGGCTCGGCGGCAACGAGCGCGTCGGGGTGTTTGCCAGCCGCTCGACGTTCCGGCCGAACGGACTCGGGCTTTCGTTGGTGAAATTGGAAGGCGTCGATCTGACCACAGCCGACGGCCCAGTGCTGTTGCTGGGCGGTTTGGACCTGCTCGATGGCACGCCGGTTTTCGATGTGAAACCGTATTTGCCGTATGCCGAGGCGCTACCGAACGCCGCCGCCGGATTTGCGCGGGAGGAAATCCGGCGTTTGCCCGTCGAGGTGGAAAGCGCCGCCACCGAGGATTTCCAACGCCTGCCGCCGCGGGCGCAGGCGGTGATCACCGAGGCGCTCTCGCTCGATCCGCGCCCGGCGACGCAGGTGGCGGACGGCGGGCGCGAATTCGGCGCATCGCTTTGCGGCTGCAATGTGCGGTTTGCGGTGCGCGACGGGGTTTGCCGGATTGTGCGGATTGAGAAGCTCCAAGGTTCGGGGTTGAACCCTTAAGGGAACAAAAGTATCGTTTTTGCCAATGCAGTGGTTTTTCAGAATCCCGGTGGGCCTCGCGGCGGTTGCCATTTCCCTCGGCGGGTTGGCGTCCTGCAAGAAGCGCGGCGAGACTCTGAAGTCGGATCTGAGCGAGGCCGGCTACCAACTCACCGAAGCGGAATGGTTCCGCGCCAGCCGGGAAAACGATGCCGCCGCTTTGAAAAAATTCGTCGCCGCGGGTTTCAAGCCGGACCTGCGCAACCCGGATGGCGACTCCGCGCTGCACGTCGCCGCCTCGGCCGGTGCCCATGCTTCCGCCGATTTCCTGCTGAGCCGCGCGCTTCCGGTGGACCTGCGCGGTGCCGCCCAGCGCACCGCGCTGATGGCGGCGGTGATGGCAAATCAAACCGGCATGGTCGGTTGGCTGCTGCGGCAGGGTGCCGATCCGCGATTGAAGGATCAGGACGGCTTCATGCCGCTGATGCTCGCCGTCCGCGAAGGCAGCGGCGGGGCGGTGAGTGAGCTCGCCCCTTACAATCGCGAGGATCTCGATGCGGCGCTGCTGCTCGCCGCGCTGGTCGGGCGGGCGGATGTGATCGATTCCCTGACCAATTACGGCGCGTCCGTTTACGCGCGGATGGAAGACGGTCGCACGCCGTTGATGATCGCCGCGGAAAACGGCCATCAGGAAGCGGTCGAGCTGCTGCTCGATATCGGTGCCAGCCGTTACACCACGGATTCCGAAGGCCGCAGCGCCGTGGACATGGCGCAGGCCGCCGGTCATTCGGAAATCGCCGCGATGATCTCACGCGAACCGCTCGCCAACGAACTGACGCTCGAATCTCCCGCACAAGTCGCCTCGGCGATGGACCTTTACGTGGACACCGCGATCGCCAAATCCTTCTCAGATCCCTCGCTGGCGGAAGAACCCACCATCACCGACCTTTCATCCCCGGATGCCGATGGATTGGATCTCCCGGCCGCACCGGCGATGCAGCGCGGCGCTTCCCAACCGCTTGACGGGCAAGTCCTCAGCCGGCCGCTGCCGAGTCCGCAGCCGGCTGGGGAGATGCCCACCGTGGCCCCGCCGTTTCCGCTGCCGCCGCTGGTGATGCGCCATTATCGCGAGCGCGAGGTGCCGATCCAAGTCCAGGCGGTGCAGGGCGAGACGGCCACCGTGACGATCCCGGGCGCGGCCACCCGCGAGGTGAAAGTCCGCGCCGGCGAGACGATTCCCGGCTCACGGCTGCAAGTGGTCCGGGTGCGGCGCCGGATGGAAGACAGTAAAATCAGCGCGGGTCGGCCGATGGAAGTTTCCGTCATCGATGTCCGCGACACCGCCACCGGCACCACCCGCGAGTGGATATCCGGGATTTCTTCCAACGCCCACGATCCGGTGGCGATCGTCGAGGATGCCGCCACGGGAAAACGCTACGTCGCAGCCCCCGGTCAGCGCTTCAAGGGAGCCGACGGCACCGAATACATCGTCTCCGACGTGCGCCCCAACCAAATGGTCATTGAAGAGGCCGCCACCGGTGCCGTACAAACCATCCCGTTGCGCGGTCCGCGCGGCTGAAATTTCCGATCTATCTCCATGGAAACCGAAACCATCATCGATCACGGCGAGCCCGTCCGCCAATTCTCAGTTCTGTTACCCAACCGCGTCGGCGCACTCGCCGCCTTGGTCAAGTTGCTGCGTGCCTCCGCCATCGAAGTCGTGGGTCTCAGCGTGCAGGATTCCCGCGACGCCACCATCGCACGGCTGGTCGTCTCCGATCCGGACACCACCGAGCACCTGTTCATGGAAAAAGGCATCCCGCACACCAGCTGTGAGTTGGTCGTCATCGCCATGCGCGAGTCCGGCCCGGGGCTGTTGCAATCGCTCGACACCCTGATGATCGCCGAAACCAACATCGACTTCGCCTACGCCCTGATGCCCAGCCCCGAGGGCCAATCGATGCTGGCGATGCACGTCGAGGACTACGAATTCGCCGTCGCCATCCTCCATCAAAGCGGCTTCAAGCTGATGTACCAGGAAGACCTCAGCCGCTAGATCCGGGAGACGGTTGGAAAAAACCCACCACCCGCCACGGCGCGACCCACAAGCCAAATCGCCAGGTTTGATAGGGCAGCAGTCGGCAGGAGGAACCCTATGAGACTTTTAACAACTGATTATCCATCCCTGGAAACAGTGGGCCACTATCGAATCGACGCCGGCCGCAGGATGCAAATCGAGGAGTATCAAGGGAAAGTCGGGCGGGCCGATTTGAAGGCGATGAGTGCGGCGATGGTCTCGGACCCATGCTGGTCGCCCGATTTTCACGGGCTGGTGGACTTCAGTGAGGCGGAATTGGATCTGAGCGCCAACGACGTGCTGCGGCTGGCATTGGTGATGCGGCACGAGGCAATTCGGAGGATTCGCCGGACTTGTGTCGCCCGAGCGATTTCAAGGAGCCGCGACTCTGCGTATCGGCAGCTGCCTACGGATTGACCCGAAATCCTACTTCAGTTGCAAGCGACCGCTGCCATTTGTCGAAACTCCAGAATTCGCTGGCATTGAGTTCCACAGCCACCGCCACGTGGGG
>JBIPND010000343.1:0-4515 GCA_044374015.1 Luteolibacter sp.
GATATCAAAACTCCGGGTGCGTTTCAAGGAAGTGTGAGCCTTGCTGAAGCCCAGGGCCCGCTGAAAGACTCTTTCCCAAACCGGCTCCACTTCCACCCACTCCCCGGATCTCAACAAGTTCTCGATGCTCCGCTCGGATTTCGCGGCCGTCACTTCATCAATCTTACCGGCGGCCACGTTGAGCCGGATCGCATTGCAAACCTCCAGTTTCAACAAACGGTTGAAAAACAGCGGCCGATCCAACCCCGCCACCAGTTCAAGGGCGTTGCCCGTGTTGGAATCATGCATCACCAGTGCGGCGAGGACGCTGCTCTCTGCATAAATCATCACCACCGGTAGTCCTCCCTGTCGGAGTCCAGCGCACTGCCATCGATCATGGGCATGGATTCCAGAAATTTCCGTTGCTCGGCTGCCCAAGTCGCCCAGTTGATGGTTCTTTCAGCCGGGTCTTCGACATTTTTAGGGGGAACCAGCCTTCCCACCTGTTTTCCACGGCGCGTCAGAATGATTTCCTCCCCTTTCTCCACCTCATCCAGCAGCTTGGAAAGATGGTGTTGTGCCTCGCGAACCGTTGCGGTCTTCATTGTTAACACCTTTGACGCACACAATCCCATTGTCAATTCACGAAAAATCCGCCACCGGGGTGCCGGCGGCGGATGAATGAAAATCGGGGCGTGAGCCGGGGAAGTTACTCCGCAGCGGGTTCGGCAGGCTTTTTCTTGCCTTTCACTTTGCCGCTTCCAGGAGCGTGGGCTTTGAACTCCTCGAGGCTGACGCCGTCGGCGGAATCCTTGTCCATTTTGTTGAAAATCTGCTCGGCTTTGTCCGGGTTGCGCTTGCCCATCGGCGAGGCTTTGAATTCTTCCAGGCTCAGCGAGCCACTGCTGTCGGCGTCGAGTTTTTTGAAGAGTTTTTCGGGATTCGGACGCTTGCCCTTTTCAGGACCTTTTGGTGCTTCTTCCGCGAAGGAAAATGAGGCGGCGAGCGCCATGATGGCGAGTGACTGGATGCAGGTTTTCATGGTGGTTGGTTTTGCGATGGGTCATGCGGAGGCACTTGGGCAACCGCGTCACCGTCCGAAACTCCCGGCGCGCAGAAAAGTTTCGTGGCTGGTGAAAATCGCCGCGGAGCTTGCCGACTCCGGGGTTGCCTCGCCATCCGGAACGACGTATCGCTCGCGCAGAAAACTTTATTTTGGAACCGACTCTCACACCCCCGACTCACTGGTTGATCCGCATTTCCGAGGTTTTCGCGGACATCACCCGCGAGTTGGTGGAAGGACTCGGCGGAGAATCGTGCAAGCCACTCGGCAGCGGCTATTTGCTGGTCCGCATCGGCGATGCAAGGGCGCTGCAGGAGTCGGATGCCGGGAAATTCGTGCGCTGGAATCTGCCCATCCACCACAGCTGGCCCTGCAATCCCGAGCAAATGGAGGGGTTTGTGGAAAAAGCCGCGCAGGCGCTGTTCCGGAAATTCGCGCGCCACCGCCCGCAGGCGATTTTCATCGGCCAGCTCGATCCCGGGGTTTCAAACCGCTATTACAAAACCCTCGCGTCCAATCTGCGGGGCCGCACGCTCCAGCTTTTTCCGCCCGCGGTCGCCGCATTCAAGGAGATCGAGGCGCAGGATCCCGCCGCGCCGACGCTGTTTTGCCTGGTCGGCAAAGAAGGCTTGTTCTGCGGAATGCAAAGCCCGAGGGCATGCAACGGCTTCTATCCGGGCGGCACCAAATTCATCAGCCAGAGTTCGCCCGACACCATCAGCCGCGCCGGCGCGAAGATCGCCGAGGCGTTGCATCATCTGCTGCTAAACCGCCCGCTACCGCCCGAAGGCAGCCACTGGCTCGAACTCGGAGCCTGCCCCGGCGGCATGACCTCCGAGTTGCTGGCCCGGAAATACCAGGTGACCGCGATCGACCGCGCGCCGCTCGACAAGCGGCTGGACCGCGCTCCGAAGCTGCGTTTCCTGCTCGCCGACGTGGCGGATTTCCAACCGCCGCCCACCACATTTTACGACGCGATTCTCTCCGACATGAATGGCGAGGCGCTGGATGCGATCCGCCACGTCGCCCGTCTTTCGAAGCACTTGGGCAAGGGCGGGCTGGTCATTTTCACCCTCAAAACCCCCGGGGTGGTGACGGTTTCGGAGATCAACGCGCTTTACCACACGGTGGTGGAAGCGGCGGCGGCGGCGGGCCTGCATTTGTTCGCGAAAACCCATCTGACCTACAACCGACTCGAGTTCACGCTGTTTTTCGAAAAACGGCCGGTTTCGGCGGCTTGACTCCGGGGGCGCGCTGGACATGCTCCGCGCCATGAAACGAATCCTTCAATTGATCGTGCTGGCCGGCTTGGTGCTTTCCCTCAATTCCTGCGGCCTGCCCGGAGCGGTGGTGCGTTCGGCCGGTCGCCTGGTCGATAGCGCGAGCACGCTGGCCAACGGCACCTGATTTATGTGCGCAGCGTCCGGCTGCCATCCGCCTCGATGGTGAATTGAATCCAAACCGTTTCCGGCGGTAACAATTCAGGAAACTTGTCGCCCCACTCGGCGAGAATCACGCCGTGCGCGTCGAGGTATTCGTCCCAGCCGATGCCCAGCAGTTCCTCCGGCGAATCCAGCCGATAGAAATCAAAGTGAAACACCTGGAGCCGCCCGCCGGGGTATTCATGCACCAGCCCGAACGTCGGGCTGGTCACCTCCGCCGCGGATCCGATTCCCGCGACAAAGCCTTTGCACCAATGGGTCTTGCCCGCCCCGAGACCGCCGACCAGGGCGATCACCGCACCTGCGGCGACACCTGCCGCGGCTTCCCGGCCGAGGGCTTCCATTTCTTCCGATGATCGCGCGCGCTCCAACATTTTGATGGGAAAACCATCGGCTTCCACGCCTTTTCTTGCAATCCTGAACGGGAGTTGATAGTGGAATGCCATGATCCGGAAAATAACAGCCGCCTTTCTGATTTCCACACTCCTGCAAGCCGCGGAGCCCCAGCGGCTTTTCAACGGCAAGGATTTCACCGGCTGGTCCTTCGACAACATCGATCCCAAGGTCGAGGCCGGGACGGTCTGGTCGGTCCGCGAGGGACTCCTCGTCTGCCAAGGACGCCCGCCGGGAGTGATTCGCACCGACAAGGAATTTTCCAATTACGAGCTGAACCTGGAATGGCGCTGGGCACCAGGCACCAAGCCGGAAAACAGCGGCGTGCTCATCCACGCTTCCACGCCCCGCGAAGCGTTCGTCTGGCCGAAGTCGATCGAGGTGCAACTCGCAGCCGGCGACGCCGGGGATTTCTGGATGATCGGCGAAAAAGTCACCGTCGCCGGCAGCGAGCCGCAGGGCCGCCGCTGGCTGAAAAAATCCGCCAGCGCCGAGAAACCGCCCGGCGAGTGGAACCGGATGCGCATCCGCTGCGAGGGCGAAAAAGTCACGGTCTGGGTCAACGGCACGCTGATGAACGAAGGCACCGGCCTCAGCGCCACCCGCGGCGCGATCTGCCTGCAATGCGAAGGCGGTGAAATCCACTTCCGCAAAATCGAGCTCACGCCGATTGAATGATATCTAAAGTTTCGCGTTGATTCCGCCCCCCATCGCCCGTGACAGTCCTGCCGCCATGCTCGACATCCGCGTCATCCGCGAAAACCCCGCCGCCGTTCAAGATCGCCTCAAAACCCGCGGCGGCGATCACTGGAAACTCGTCCACGAGGCGCTCGCCTGCGACGAATCCCGCCGCGCGCTGGAAACTGCCAAGCAGCAACTCCAGAACTCGCGCAAAACCATTTCCAAACAAATCGGCCAGCTCAAGGCCAAAGGCGAGGACACCTCCACCATCGAGGCCGAGGTTCGCACCATCAACGAGCAAATCGCCGCGCTCGACGTGAAGGCGGAGGACGCCGCCGCCGAACAGAGCGACCTGTTACTCAATATCCCCAACCTCACCCACGAAGCCTGCCCGGTCGGCAGCGATGAAACCGCCAACCCGGTCGTCCGCGAGTGGGGCAGCAAGCCGGACATCGCCGAGCCGAAAGACCACGTCGAACTCGCCCTCAAACACGGCCTGATCAGTTGGGACGACGGCATCCGCACCGCCGGCTCCGGGTTTGTCGTCTATCGGGGCAAAGGCGCGAAGCTGGAACGCGCGCTGATCAATTTCCTGTTGGATACCCAGGTGGCTAACGGCTACGAGGAAGTCAACGTCCCGCACCTCGTCAAACGCGAGTGCATGGAAGGCACCGGCCAGCTGCCGAAATTCGAGGACGACATGTATGGCACCGACGCCGACGATGCCGACATCAACAACCTGTTTCTCGCCCCCACCGCCGAGGTCCCGGTCACCAATCTCTATCGCGACACGCTTCTGGCGGAATCCGACCTGCCGATCAAAATGGTCGCCTACACCCCGTGTTTCCGCCGCGAAGCCGGATCCGCCGGCCGCGACAACAAGGGCATCATCCGCATGCACCAGTTCGACAAGGTGGAGCTGGTGCAAATCGTCCACCCGGACCACGGCTTCGAGGT
>JBIPND010000563.1:0-3155 GCA_044374015.1 Luteolibacter sp.
CTCTTCTTTTTTACTCCAACGCCCACTGAGGGGATTGATGTAGAAGCCGAGCTGTTTCTTGTCCTTGCGGCGCTTCCAGCCGCGATTGATGCGCCAAAGGGCAGCTGCGGGGGAATAGGTGAGGTTTGCGACGGAATCCCCGTTGACGGTGACATCCGCGCCCATGCGATCCGGAGCGCCGCCGGGCCCCGGCAAGTAGCGGTAGGTGGTGATGATGTCGAAGCCCTGGCGTTGACGGTCCTCGTCATTCACCGAGATGCGCTCCACCGGGTGCGTCTCCACGGTTTCAATTCGATAGAGTTCATTGACGCGGCTTTCCGGGGTGAACGGCTCGCCACAGGCGTCGCATACGTGATCCTTGGGCTCGGGGTCCTCGGTCTTACCCAAGTGCCCATAGCCGCAGCAGGTGCAGACGAGGGCATTGATGGTGGCGAGATGGGAATCCGACGAGATGTGGTCGGCGGCGGTGACGTTGAGCTTGGCGCGATCGACGCGGAACATGCGTCCTTCGTGATAAATGAGGCTGCGCGGACCGAACTCTGATAGCGCGAGAAAGCGGGGACGGCTGACCATGCTTCCAGAATCGTCCTTACCGTCTTTTTTCTTGCGGCCTGTGGCGGGAATCCAAGCCATCAGCGGCAAGCGCGGGAAGTTGTAACCCGGGAGGAAGCCTTGGCTGGCAAGGTAGCGGAAGGTGTAGAAGTCGTTGTTTTGGCCTCCGCCGGTTTTGAGCAGGAGCTTCAGCTGGTTGACGGCATCGAGATAGCGGCGCTTCGCATTTTCGCGGTCCCGGGCCGAGGTCGCCGGGCTTTTGTTGATGGCGTCGGCGGAAGCCATCTGTTGGTGGGTGGCATCGTAGAGCTTCCGCCAGCGATCGAAGGCTTTGCCGAAGGCGTCCGCGCTGGCGCGGATGATGTCTTCGGTGAAGTTCGGCACGAACCATGTGGTTTGGCTCAGCTCTGCTTCGACCTGAGCGATGACTTCCTTTGCCGCGATCAAGGCACGCCGACCCACGGCGGGATCGGTGATGGCTTCCAAAAGAGAGGATTCCAGTGGTTTCTCGCGGGTCTCAAGATCCAGAAGGGGTGCGATGCTGGTGTCGATGGATCGTTGCGCCGCGGCGAGCCAGACGGCGTGGAGGTGGCTCTCGATGAGGTCTCGATTGCAGAGGTCGAGTGTGGGGGCCTTGACGACGCCATGGACCATCTGGTCGGAGTGATGGAAGAACCACTGGTCGTGTGGGCTCATCGCAGCCGAGTAGGTAATCACAAGTGCGGCCTGGCCCGAGCGTCCCGCACGACCGCTCCGCTGGGCGTAGTTCGCAGGTGTGGGCGGGACGTTGCGGAGATAGACGGTATTGAGAGCGGAAATGTCCACGCCGAGCTCCATCGTGGGCGAGCAGTAGAGAACGGGCAGGCGGATGAGTTTGCCTTTTTGGCCGGACTCGTTTTTCCACCAATCGCGATCGCGTGACGACATGCGGAAACGGGCTTCCAAGACCTTGCGCTTGTCGGCATCGACCTGGGCGGTGTGCTCATGAGCCTCGAAGTCGAAGAAACTGTGTCCTGGATTTCCCAGAAGCTCGGAGACGGACGAATACAAGTCCCGAAAGAAGGCGTTGGCCTTGCTGCCGGCATCCGCAGGTTTCTCGTTCATCACCCAGCGAAGAGCGGTGTCCTTGACCGCCCAGCCCATGATGGCCGGCCGGTTGTCGGACTTTGATTTGTCCACTTGCTGAGGAGTGACGTAGCCACCTTTGGCCGCGACTTGGAGAAATGCCCGGACCAGCTCCACGAGGATCTCACCGTGCGTCTTGCGGATGTCTTCCGCTTCAGGGAAATTCTCCCACTCCTTCGCATATCGGATTTCCCGGATGAGGCGGGACCTGGCTCCACCGCCAATGAGATCGTCGCGTTTCCGCTGGCCTTTGCTTTCGGGGCGTTTGTCGAGAATCAGATACTTCGAGGTCGCCAGTATTTCGTCGGACCCGAAAGCCCAGCGTTCGGTGAGATGGCCTGAGACTGCCGCTCTCATACTGTCCTGTCTGGCGGCATCGAGGTAGTCGGACTCGACACACAGATCGCGCAGCATGGCTTCGAAAACGATGCGCCCGAGGGTGGCGCGAGCGGATGGTGAGAGAGAACGCAGAAGTGCCCAGCCGGCTTTTGCGGGATCGGTGAGATCGGCGGGCTGCTTTTCCACGGAGAATGCACTTTCGTGGGCAGCGAAGTCTTCCAGGCCGGGGAAGTCGATGTGGAGGAGGTCGAGTTGGCGGAGGTTGGGGTTGTTGAATCGCCATCCTTTGCGCAGATCGCGGAGCAAGCGGTAACCGAGAACAAAGCGAGCGGCGCGAATCGCCTCCTGTTTGGCGAGACCGAAGAGATCAGGCTCCACAAGGAATTCTGATAGGATATCCTCGTCGTTCGTCTCGAAGCCCAAGGAGCGGAAGACCTCGACCCCCAGATCACCGGCAAGCAGTCCGCCGCCGTGTTTCCTGAGAGCCGCGAGCAGGCCCGAGCGAATCATCAGCAGGTAGAGGAAATCATTGAAGTGGCCGGCTTGAAGGGCGGCGTCCTGCCGATTGTCCGTGAAACCTAGCAGCTTACGAGGATCAAAGGTGCTGCCTGGCTCCAAAGGCGTGTCGAAGTGCTGTCGCAGGATGGCGAGGGTTAGCACGGTGGTGGCGGAGGATCGGCCCTCGCCGGATAGGCTGGAGAGCCGGTTGATGTCGCGACCGTGTGCTTGGTGTTCGTGGCCGCAATTCAGACAGAAGCGGAATTTTCCGGGAATGAACCAATAATCCCGACCGCTGCCGCGATGGCCTCGCTCATCGACGCGCTCGCGGCAGGGGACCGCGTCCCGATAGGTCTGCTTTACCTTGGTCGCGGTAGTTCCCTGTTCCGTCCATGAATCCGGGAGTTCCTCGGGGTTTCCTTGGAATTGTAGATTCTCCCGGATCGGCGCGAGGAAGCCGAATCGGCGTTCCCTCTCGTCGCTACCCACGTCGTCGATCTCGCGGGGTGAGTAGCTAGGGAGGGATTCTGACGTGTGCCAGACGGGGTGGTATTCCTGGCCGCATTCGCGACAGAAATGGGTGCCGAACAGCAGAACGGCGTCTTTTTGGCGGCCGGGTGCGAAGCGTTGGGCATCAAGGG
>JBIPND010000564.1:0-3153 GCA_044374015.1 Luteolibacter sp.
TTGTCATCTGATTCAGCGCGCCCACAGGCGAACTGTGCCCATCCGTCACCGCCGCACCCTTGCGCGGCTGAATACCGGGCGCCCGGAAATTCCATCCAATGAATCACATGACTTATGAAAATCATTCTATCCATCCCTATCGGCCTAATCATGGCCGGGTCCCTGCTGCGAGCGCAGGAAACCAAACTTGTTGACCGAAACTTTCTGTCCGCCCTGCGGACGGAGGCTGCCCGCAACCATCCCTCCGCCGTCGCCGGAAAACACAAAGCCGCCGCCGCCACCCAGGACACGCGGTCGCTCCGCTTGTGGAACGATCCCATGGTCGGGTTCGGATTCATGGGCGCTTCTAAAATGATGCGAGCCGACGAGGGGGACATCATGGTTGGCATCGAACAAGCCTTGCCGAAACCCGGCATGCTCGCTGCCCAGCGCAGCAAAGCCGAAGCCATGGATCGCGCTGAACGACAAAATTCGATCACCGCGTCACTCGTCGCCGGTGTGGAAGGCACACGCTCCGCCATCGAGGTCGCGCTCGCCGACGAATCAATCCGACTCCAGCAAACGCAAATCGACTGGCTCACCGCGATGGTCGAAAACGCCCGCCAAATGGCTGCCGATCCCACGGGCTCCAGCGGCGACGCGCTGCGGATGGAGACCGAACTGGCCAAGGAAAAGCAGATGCTCGACGCCGCCCGCCGGACCCGTGAAGGCTATACCCAAAAACTCAACCTAACACTCGGCCGTCCGCTCGATTCACCGTGGCCCGCGCTGAAACTCCCCGCCACACCGCCACCCGCCCCTATCGCCCAGGCCGAAATCGCCCGCATCCCGCATGCCAATCCAAGAGTCCACGCGATGCGGGAAATGGCCGGTGCCGCCACCGCCGACACCCGCATGGCCGACCGCGAACGCCTGCCGGAACTCGCCGTCGGCGTCGATACCCAGCTCTACTCCGGCACCGGTGACATCAAGAGCACCACCTTCGGCTTGAAGATGAGCCTGCCCTGGTTCAACGACCCGTCCTATCAGGCAAAGATCAACGCCGCGAAAAGCCGCGAACTCGCCGCCACCCAGGACATCGAAACCATGCGGCGGGAAATCGCAGCGATGGTCCTAACCGCCGTCACCGAAGCCGCCAATGCCGCCGCCCAAGCCCGCGCCTACTCCGGAGAAATCCACGAAAAAGCCCTGACCTCGTCGAAATCCATCGAAGCCGCCTGGATCAGCTCGAAAGCCCCGCTGACCGACCTGCTCGATTCCTCCCGCACGCTTTTTTCCATCCGCCTCGAACAACGCCGCATGATCGCCATGCAACTCGCGGCGCTCGAAGAACTCCAAACCCTGGTCCCTAACCGCTAAAACCATGAAAACATTCCTCACCATCCTCATCACCGCCCTGTCAGCCGCAGGAGCCACTTGGTTCGCCCTGCAAAAACTCACCCCCGAATCCGGCACCGCCACCTCGACTGCGGAACGCAAACCCGCCTTCTATCAGAGTGCCATGCACCCGTGGATCAAGAGCGACAAACCCGGCCGCTGCACCATCTGCGGAATGGAGCTCACCCCGGTCTACGAGGGCGACAAGGGCTTTGACGAATCCGGCGGCGGCAACGTCGTCGCGCTCACCCAGAACCAAATCCAGGTGCTGCACGTCCAGACCGCCGAGGCGAAAACCCGCCCGCTTGTCCGCACCCTCAGCGTTTCCGGCACCATCGATGACAACGCCATGCGCCACCGCATCCTATCCGCCTACGTGGACGGCCGCATCGACAAACTGCACGTGAACTACATCGGCGCCGAAGTCACCGAAGGCGAACCGCTCGCGGAATTCTACAGCCCCTCGCTGCTACAGGCCGAGCGCGAATACCGCCAGCTCGGCGGCGAACTCAAGAAAAATACCGCCCTCCGACTCCGCCAGATGGGACTCACCCAGACCCAGATCAACGCGCTGGATGAAAAACCCGCGGACTCGCTCACCTCACAGATTCTATCACCTATCAGCGGCACCGTCGTCGCCCAGTCGATCTACGAGGGCCAATACGCCACCACCGGCCAGCAGCTCTTCGAACTCGCCGATTTTGCCACCATGTGGTTCATGTTTCGCGCCTATGAACAGGACATGCCATGGATCAAACCCGGCCTGCCCGTGACCATCACCACCCCCTCGATTCCCAACAAGGAATTCGTCGGGAAAATCACCTTCATCGATCCCAACTTCGACGAAGCCACCCGCTCCACCAAGGTCCGCGTCGAACTCGACAACCCGCTCGTCAACGGCCGCCGCGAACTGCTCCACCGCCTCTACGCCGATGGCAAAATCGAGCTCGAAGCGCCCGCCGTGCTCACCGTCCCCCGCTCCGCCGTGATCGAAACCGGGGCCGACGCCGTGGTTTACATCGACAAGGACGGCGGTGCCTACGAGCACACCGTGATCAAGACCGGCCGCCGCGGCGACACGCTGGTCGAAGTTCTATCAGGACTCAAGCCGGGCGACGCCGTCGTCACCAACGGCAACCTGCTCATCGACGGCCAGGCGGAAATGAACCGCGCCTTCATGAGCCCGCCCGAAACGATGCCGGTCTCTGCGCCGCTCGCGACACTCAATGAAGGGCAAAAAAAATCCATCGCCGATTTCCTTAAAGTCGCCGACGCCATGGCCGCCGCGCTCGCCGCCGATGATCTGGCAAAATTCAACACTGCCAGCGAACCCGCAATGAACGTTACCGGAGCGATGGTAAAACTCCTGCGCCCGAATGTCGAAAACCTCGATGACCTCGACAAGGCCCGCCACTTCCACGGCTTCGATGATCTGAAAGCCGCGCGCATCGCCTTCCACAAATTCTCCGTCGCCGCCACCGCAGCGCTCGATCCGCTGCGCAAAGCCGGACAAACTCCGGAGTTCCAAATCTACGAGTGCCCGATGGTGGACGAAGGCATCCCCGGCGTGCCCAAACGCGCCCGCTGGATCCAGACGGGCGACCGGAGTATGGGCAATCCCTTCTTCGGAAGCGAGATGCTTGAATGCGGAAAGGAGATCAAGCCGTGAATCTCAAGCAACAGGTAGAGACCAATCCTCAACCCGCAAGCCATGAACTCTGCTAAATTCATTCACATTACCCGTGACGAGCGTCAGGTCATGCACCAACGCAACTG
>JBIPND010000565.1:0-3144 GCA_044374015.1 Luteolibacter sp.
CCGAAGAGTTCCGCTGCTTTCCTTGCGTGCGCCTCGCCACGCATCGACCACAATGTCAGGGAATAGCCCTCGGCTTTTTTCCTGCGGCACCAGAGGATGGCCCTCTCATTGGCGGCGCCGTTGATCAAGATCGTCCCGTCCACATCGACCGCGATCACCTTGGGCGGGCGATACTTCATGACAGGACGACTCTGCAAGCGGTTCATGCCTTAGCCTGGAAGTCAATTTTGCGGCGAGCGGCTGGCGGAAAATCCGCTCGTAGTGCTCCCGGAATTTCTCGCCGTCAACCGGCCGTGGTGTATCTCCTTTTCCTGCGCTCATGTCTTTACCCTAAGCAAAACCGCCGCCCCGGTTTCCCGAGACGGCGGCTGTCCATGAATCCAACCAGAGAGAGTTAGGCGTTCGCCTTTTTCTTCGCGATCTTTTTCGGGGTGGCTGGGGATTCCTCCGCAGGCCAGACCGCCTTGTTGACGTTGACCCTGGCGACCCTTTCGAGCCGGTAGAGAGTCCCCGCCTGGCGGGTTCCTGCGAGAGCTTTTTCAGCCTCCCGAGGTGAGCTGGCGAGGGTAAGCCCGCCAGCGTCACCGATGAGAAGGAAGTCAGACATTAGGGAGTCAGGACAAGAACCTTGAGCGCGGATCCGTCGCCCTTGGCAGCGCCGAACATGACGTCGTAGGAGCACCAGAGAGCGCGCGAGGAGCGGGAGACCCACATGTTCGCTTGCACGGTGATGCCGAGGCCTTCGATGGTGATCGGGGTCTGCGAGATCATGTCGGAGTCGGCCGGCGAGGATGCTGGCAGACCGGATGCGATGGCGATGGCTTGCGGCGAGCAAACGAAGCCGCTGATGGTGGCACCGGCTGCGCTCCAACGGTTGTTGTAGCTGAACAGGTCGAAGCCATACATGCCGCGGTTTCCGCCGCCTGGTGCGAGCTGATAGCTGTCGCCGTAGGTAGGGAGGAACTGCGCGTAGATGGAACCGTCCACGATGCAGTTGCGGACGTCGCCGTCCTTGAGCGCGCCCCAGAGGGTCTTGAGCTGGGCGGTGCCGACATCGGCGGCGGTGTTGACGTCCACGACGGCAGCGCCGAAGTTGGCGACAGTCACCGGAGCGAGTGCGATGTCGATGATCTTGTCAGCAAGTTGCTGCGCGTTGATCTTGGCGATGCGCTCCAGGCGGTGGCCGGAGTTGATCTGCGCGTTGGTGAGGTGGAAGCTGTTCGTGTATTGCGAAACCGAAACGGCCACGTTGTCGAGCGTGCTGTCGCCGCTTTCGAAGTTGGTCGCGTTGGTTTGCGTGGTGGAACCGGCAGTGGCGATGGGGACTTGAACCGTTTTCAGCGGCGCGAGTTCATCGGTGGAGAAGTCTTGCGAGAACGCGTTGAGCGGGGCGAGGCGATTGCGAAGGATCGTGATGGCGGAATCGCGCAGCACGTCCACAACTAGGTCGGCATCAAATGTGTTGGCCATAATAGGGTGTTAGTGAGAGGTGGTTTATTTAGGAGAGGAGAGGAGTGCGTCCCAGTTAGCAGCGCGGAATTTCTCGCGGCCTTCGGGGGTGGTGATCGCGTTGTATTGCTCGCGGATGGTCAGGCTGCCACCGGTGAGTTCGACCGGAGCGGGGTGGCCTTGGGCGGCGAGGATCTCGGAGGCCTTAGCGGCGACCTTTTCCTCGGTGACTTCCGCGGCGGCCCTCAGCTCGCTGAGGGCTTCCACGTTTTCAGCGGCGAAGGCTTGGGCGGCGTCGAGCTTGGCCTGCACTTCTGAGAGGTCGGCTTGAAGCTGGGCGTTGATCTCTGCCAGCGGGGCGAGTTCCTCGATGCGGGCCTGGGCGGTGCCGAGGTCGGCGCGGAGGGTTTCGGACTCGGCAAGCGAGGCTTCGAGTTGTGCGACCTGGTCGTTGCCGGGGAAGAGTTTTGAGAGAATGCTCATGTTGCCCTTTTCGGCGGTGTCAAATTCAGCCTTGGCTTTCCCGTCCTTGATGACGACATGGACGAAGCCGTTTTCCTCGGCTTGGTCCGCGGTCATCCAGGTTTCTGCAAACATCAGATTGCGGATCGCCTTCTCGTCGCCGCCGCTGCGCTCGGCATAAATTCCGGCGATCTCGGAGCTGATGCTTTCCAGCAAGTCGGCGTTCTGGCGGAGAGTGCGGGCGTCGCCGCGGACGATGGTGGAGGCTTCGTGGATCATGATGCGCGAGAGGTGGGTCATCTGCCGCTTGTCGCCAGCCATCAAAATCACGCTGCCCATCGAGGCGGCGATGCCGTTGACGGTGGTGGTGACCTCGACGCCGCGGGCGGAGATGCCGCGCAGCGCGTTGTAAATCCGCTGCCCCTCGAAGACGCTGCCGCCTGGGGAGTTGATTTCCACCTCGACGGATTCGAGCGCGTCGTCCGCGATGCAGACCACCTCGCCGATGCTCATCTGCGCGGCGACTGCCTTGCTGCCGTAGAGGCTGTCGAGTTCGTCGATGAGTTTGTCGGCGGAATCCTTGTGGACGCCATCGTTGAGCCGGAGCTTGCCGGCGCGGTTTTCAATTTGGAGGAGTTTCATTCGGATCGGTGGGTGAGGGGGTGGAGGGTTCGTTAGGGGTCATCATGGCGAGTTCGCGCTGGTCGATGGTGAGGCCGTATTTCGCGCCGACCTCGATGGCGATGGTCTGGCGCAGGGCGGCTTCCTCCGCTTTCTGGCGGATGACGTCCTTGTATTCCTTGCCCATCGCGGCGGTGATGTCGGAGGCGGATTTGAAGCCGAGCTTGTAGGCGCTTTCCAGTTCCTTCATCACGCGACCGTCGTCGATGGTGAGCTTGGGCGGGGTGGAGAATTCCCACTTCCACCAGTCATTGGACTGCGGGAGGTCGCCGCGCTTCTGCGCCTTGGCGACGGCGTAGGAGATGATGCGCTTGGCGGCGTAGAACAGCAGGTCCTGGCGGTCCTCGATGGAGCGCTGCGCCATAGCGATCTCGGTGCGCTGGGCAGTGCCGCCGCCGGCGCCGTGGCCGTTGTAGAAAGCATAAGGCCAATTCAGACCAGCATAGGCGGACTTGAGCAGGCGGTCGTGGAACTCCAAGAACGGGTTGCCGGGGCGGTTGTTGACGAGCGTCTCGATCTTGCCGCCGCTGTTGGATTTGAAATAGCGGACAG
>JBIPND010000047.1:0-10286 GCA_044374015.1 Luteolibacter sp.
CTGCTGTTCACCGCCATCGCCCGCCCGCGGCTGGGCCACGAATGGCGCGAGGTGAAACGCAAGGGCATCGACATCCTCTTCGCCGTGGACACCTCGCGCAGCATGCTCGCCGAGGACCTAACACCCAATCGCCTGGAACGCGCGCGGCTCGGGATCATCGACTTCGTCGAGCGCCTCGAGGGCGACCGCGTCGGCCTGATTCCCTTTGCCGGCAGCGCCTTCGCGCTGTGTCCGCTGACGCTCGATTATGAGGCGTTCAACGAGTCCCTCAACGCGATCGACACCGATCTCATTCCGCGTCAGGGCACCGATCTGGCAAGCGCGATCAAGGAGGCCGAGCGCCTGTTTGACGAAACCGGAAACAATTTCCGCGTGCTCGTTCTCATCACCGATGGCGAGGACCTTGAAGGCTCGGTGATCGATGCCGCCAAGGCCGCGGCGAAAAAAGGCATGTCGATCCACACCGTCGGCGTCGGCAGTCCGGACGGCGCCACCATTCCGATCCGTTATGCCAACGGCAGGACCGATGTGATGCGCGATCAAAGCGGCCAGGTGGTGAAAACCGCGCTGGATGAAGCCACTCTGAAAAAAATCGCCGAAGCCACCGAAGGTCTCTACGTGCCGTTAGGCCGCGGTGCCGAGGGGCTCGACACGATCTATCAGGAGCGGCTGCGGCTCGTTCCCAAGAGCGAGTTGAACCAACGGCTTGAACGCATTCCGCTGGAGCGTTATGAATGGCCGCTTGGCGCGGCGATCGCCTTGCTGTTGTTCGAATTCCTGATCTCGGACGGCCGCCGGCCCAAAAAAGCCCGCCCGCTGCCATCCGCCGCGCGGCGGGTGAAGATCGGCCCGCAAGCCGCCATGATCGCCCTGCTTTCTATTATACTAGCAGATGTTTCGTCCGCCGATCCGAGGGTGATTTACAACGAAGGGACCAAGGCCTACACCGAGGGTGATTTCACCAAAGCTGCGGAATCCCTGCGCGCCTCGCTGCGGACCCAGGACCTCTCGCTGCAGCAACGTTCCTACTACAACCTCGGCAACACGCTGTATCGCACCGGGCAGGGGACTTTGGAAAAGGATCCCAAGGCGACGATCAAGACCTGGGAGGAATCGATCAAGGCCTATCAGGACGCGCTTTCGTTAGATGCTGACGACGGGGACGCCGCTTTCAATCTGGCGCTGGTTGAAAAGAAACTCGAAGAGCTCAAAAAGCAGCAGCAGGACGACAAGCAGGAAAACCAGGATCAGAAGGACGATCCGAAAGAGGACCAGGAAAAGAAAGAAGACGAGAAAAAGCAGGAGGACGAAAACCAGGAGCCCAAAGAAGGGGACGAGCCGAAGGACGAAAAGGAAGGCGAAAAACCCGGTGAGGAAAACAAGCCCGGCGATGAAGAGAAGCCCGGCGAAGGTGAGGATCCCAAGGAGGAGAAACCCGGCGAAGGCGAGGAGCCGAAGGAAGGTGAGGGAACAGAAAAATCCGAAGAGCAAAAGGAAGCCGAACAGAAAGAAGCCGAAGAGAAAGAGGGTGAGGGGCAGGAAGGCACGACCGCCAACGAGCGCCCCGAAAAAACCGAGATGACGCCGGAGGAGGCGAAGCAGTTGCTGGAGGCTCTCCGCAACGATGAGCGCACGGTCATCCCGATTCCGCAACGTTCGCGTTTCAGCCGCGATGACAACACCACCAAAGGAAAAACATGGTAAGTCGATTTCATATGATTCGCTGCGTGGCCGCCTTCGCCTTGCTGGTTGGCTCCGTGGTTCGTGCGGCCGAAGTCGAGGCCGAGCTGGATCGCGAATCCGTGGCCGCCGGAACCGCAGCGATGCTCAGCGTGCGCATTTCCGGCGGGCGCGCCGAGCAGCCACAGATTCCCGCAGTGGAGAATTTGATCGTCCAACCGCGCGGCCGCAGCCAGCAGGTGCAGATCATCAATGGCAACACCACCACTTCGGTGACCTACAACTATGTCGTCGGTTCCACCACGCCCGGCGACTATCAGATTCCCGCCTTCGAGGTCACCGTGGACGGAGCGAAGTTCTCCACCCGGCCGCTCAAGCTCAAGGTGGTCCCGGACGCGTCTAACACGCCACCCGCCGGCCTGCCGCCGTCCGCGCCGGGAGCTGCGGGTGACAAACAGGAAAGCACCACCAGCGAGCAGGAAACCGGATTTCTAACGGTGGAACTCGCCGCCAGCGATCGCAAGCACGCCTACGTCGGCGAGATCGCGCCGGTGCGCATCCGCGCGTGGCTGCCGGCGGATTCCCAACCGCAGCTCCGCAGCGGCATCCAGCCGGAAGCGAAGGCCTTCACGCTGCACAACGTCAGCGGCCAGCCGCAGCAGACGATGGAGATGAAAGACGGCAAGCGCTACATCGTCGCCACCTGGTATGGCGGCATCTCCGCGACCAAGGCGGGCACCTATCCCGCGTCGCTCTCGCTCAACGCGACCGTCGCCGTTAGGGACGAGTCCGCGCCCAAGCCGCGGCGCCCGCGCGGCGGGCCGTTCGACGATCCGTTTTTCGACAGCGCCTTCGACCGGATGAACGCGCGCTTCATTCAAAAGGACGTCACCCTCAGTTCGCGCGGGCAGGAAATCGAAGTGCGGCCGCTGCCCACGGAAGGCCGCCCGCCGGGATTTACCGGAGCCGTCGGTGATTTCAAACTGGACCCGTCCGAAATTCCCGCCGCATGGAACAGCGGCGAGCCGCAACAGCTCAACGCCAGCGTCAGCGGCTCCGGCAACTTCGCGTTGATGAAGGCTCCGGATCTAACGCCCGGGGAGAATTGGAAAACCTATCCGGGCAAGGACGAATTCACTCCCGGTGATGAGGCGTCGTTTTCCGGCACCAAGCGGTTCCAATTCAGCGCCGTTCCCAAGAAGGGCGGGGAGCAGCAGGTCGCTCTAACATTCAGTTACTTCGACCCCGCGGCGGGTGAGTATAAATCCTTGTCCAGTCCGCCGGTGAAGATTCAGGTGGCGGGCGAGGACTTGGTCGAGAAGATCGAGGAAACCCCGGCGGCTCCCGCTCCGCAACCGGCGCAAACACTCGTCGGCCAGAAGGCGGTGGATAGCGCGAGCCGGTCGCTGGTTCCGTTGGTTTCGAGGCCGGCGTTTGTTTCGATGCTGGGGGTGGCCGGCGGTTTGGTTCTAGCAGGCGGGTTGTTGGCGCTGTTCGGCAAACGCTGGCGGGACCCGCGAAGGCTCGCCCGCATCGCGACCGAGCGTGCGACCCGGGAGGCGCTGCAAGCGGCCGGCGAGCGCGCCGCCGCCAACGATGTCGCCGGATTTTTCGCCTCCGCGCGGCTTGCGGTCCAGGAGCGTCTCGGCGCGCTGTGGAACCAACCGGCGCGGGCGATCACGCTGGCGGAAGTCGCCGGGCGCATCCCCGCGGATTCGCCGGTGCTGGAGTTTTTCCGCGAGGCCGACCTGCACGAATACAGCCGGAGTGCGGCGGGCGGGATGTTTCCCCGCTGGCAGGAAATGTTAGACCGGGCGATGCAGTCCCTGAACCCACCCAAACCTTGATATGAACTTTTACAAATGGCTGGCGGTGTGGTTCGCGTTGGTGGCGGGTGCCTTGGGCGCGGAGGATTTCCGTCAGGCGAACCGGCTGTTCGAGTCCGGTGATTTTGCCGGGGCGGCGAAGACCTATCAGAATCTAATCGACAAAGGCGGCCCGAGCGCCGCGCTCTACTACAACCTGGGAAACAGCCATCAGCGCCTCGGCGATTTCGGCCCGGCGATCCTGGCCTACGAGCGGGCGAGACTGCTGGCACCGCGCGATCCCGACTTGCGCGCCAATTTGACCCTCGCCCGCAAGTCCGCCACCGTTTTCGACCAGGGGAAATTCAACCCGTGGCTCGAAGCCGCGCTCACCTATTTGAGCCGCAATGAATGGTCGTGGCTGGTGGCGGGGGCGGCGTTGTGGGCCGGCGTGTGGTCGGTGATTTTCGGAACCGGCCGGGTGTCCCAGCCGCTGCTCCGCAAGTGCGCGGTGGGCAGCTTGGTTTTGGCGGGGATCCTGATCGCGCTGGGGAGCACCGCGCTGGTGCTGCGGAGCGACGAAGACGGGCGCGGGATCGTGCTTTCCAAAGACGTCGGCGTGCTTCTATCACCTTTCGAAAAAGCCGAATCCCTCGGCACCCCGGGGGCCGGGCGGATCGTGATGCTGGGGAAAAAAAGCGGCGCTTATTTCCACGTCCGCGTCCCGGGCACCGAACTCGAAGGCTGGATGCGGGACAGCGATGTCGCCCGGATCGTCGCGGGTGACTGACTCCGCAACTTGGGGCTTGGAAGCTCCATTCGGACCGCGCAAACTTTCCGCCATGCGCACCAAGGCCGTTTCATTGTTGGAGGAACTGACGCAAGCCCATTCCGTCTCCGGACACGAAGACGAGGTCCGGGCGATCTTCGTCGATGAGCTTGAGGAGTGCGGCGAGCTTTCCACCGATCGCAACGGCTCGGTGTTTTGTGAAACTCCCGGAGAGGGGCCGCGTGTTTTGGTGGCCGGGCATATGGATGAGGTCGGATTCATGGTGCAGAACATCACGCTGGATGGATTCATTCAGTTTCTGGCAATCGGCGGCTGGTGGGAGCACAATCTGTTATCCCAGCGGGTAGAAATCCTCACCCGCAGCGGCGACAAGATTCTTGGGGTGATTTCCTCGCGGCCGCCCCATTTCCTGCCCGAGGCGCAGCGGCGGCAGGTGATGTCGATGGACCAGTTGTTCATCGACATCGGCGCGGATTCGCGGCGCGACGTGATGGAGGAATTCGGGATTTCGTTAGGCGACCCGATCGCGCCGGTTTCCGAGTTCACCGCCATGGCGCGCGACGATTATTTCATGGCCAAGGCCTTCGACAACCGCGTCGGCATGGCCGGGGTGATCCAGGTCGGACAAATCCTCTCGCAGTCCCAACATCGGAACCGCCTGATCCTTTGCGGCACGGTGCAGGAGGAAGTCGGTCTGCGGGGCGCGAAAACGGCGGCGAATTTTTCCAAGCCGGACGTCGCCATCATCTTGGAAGGCCCACCCGCAGACGATACTCCGGGGCTTTCGCGTTCCGATTGCCAGGGCCGGCTCGGCGGCGGCGTGCAAATCCGGATGTTCGATCCGTCGGCCATCACCCATCCGCGCCTCGCCCGGTTGGCCATCGACACCGCGAGAGAAGAGGGGATTCCGCATCAGATCACGGTGCGCCGCAGCGGCGGCACCGACGCCGGATCCTTCCACCAGGCGAACCATGGCATCCCCAGCATCGTGCTCGGCGTCCCGGCGCGCTATATCCATTCGCACAACGCGATCATCGATCTCAACGACTACCTCCACCTGCTCACGCTGACGATCGCGCTGGTCCGCCGGCTCGACGAGGAGACGGTCGAGGGACTGGTGACCTATCTTTAAGGGCGTGAGGTTTTTCGTTGGCCGGGCCGGGAGATCGCTGCTTAACTTTCTCCATGAATGTTAGAAATTCAAGATTGGGGATGTGGGTTGCGGTTTCCATCACGGCTTGCGGGGTTTTCCCGGCCAAAGCGGACCTCCCGGGGCTCGACGACCGGCAGTGGGTCGGGCATTTCCTCGGATTGGAAACCAGGGCTTTTCATTTCGGCGTCACCACCCAAGGCCGGGGCATGCTGGTGCCGCTGAATAAAAAAGGTGAGTCCCTCAGCCCGCGTTTGGGGGTTGGGGTTGAATTCGTGGTGCAGGAAACCCTGCCGGACGGCAAGGTTGTCACCAAAGTCGTGAAGCAAGAGACCCTCGAGTCGGAAAATCCGGCGAGCAGCAATTGGAGCAGCGCCACCTTCCGTGGCAAAGTCACCGGCGACGCCGCTTTTGAAGTCACCATCGATGACGACCGCGGCAAAATTTCCATGGGCGGCAAATTGCTGGATCCCGGGCAGTTGAAGAACCCGCTGAAATTCGGCATTCGGGTCAATTTTCCGAACGGCTACCCTCACGCAACCGACAAGCCGGAGGGCAAAAAGGCGGAAAAGGCGTTCGCGGAAAAAATCAAAAATGACCGGCTCCAGTTGAAGCGGACTGACGGCAAGAGCGTGAAACTCTTGCTTGGTGAAACCGTTGATACCTCCTCCAAAGAGATCAGCGGACCTGGAGTGGTGGCGTTGAATTTTGAAGTCAGCAGTCATCAAGGCAAAAAGGTGGAATGCATCGCGTCAGAAGGATCCTTTTTCACTCTTGCAAACACCGCTGGAAAGCCGCTGAGCGAGGGCTTCACCGCCACTTGGCTGGTTGATCCCGTCAAGGATCCGGCAGGGCGGGCGCGGTTGACTTTAGAAGTGGAGTGAAAGACCCACTGCCGGAACCAACCGGTTCGCGCTCGGGAGCGTCCTTCCGCTGTCCGGAGTTCAAGCTTCAGCTTGCCTAGTCAAGAGCACGGTAAACCGTGAACTCCGGACCGCTTTTCGGTGGCACGCTGCCGAATGGGTTGCTGCGGAGAAATGACCGAAACCGGTTTGCGCTCGGGAGCGTCCTTCCGCTGTCCGGAGTTCAAGCTTCAGCTTGCCTCTCCAAGGGCACGGTAAACCGTGAACTCCGGACCGCTCTTCGGTGGCAGATGGTCAGCTGGGCCCAGATCCACTGAGCGGCGGCTTGGCAGTTTTTTGTTCGAGCGAACATCTTTTTCTTGTGTTTGGCGGCGGTAGGCCCCAAATGTCTTGCAACTCGAAACATTGCCATGGCCGCCAAACAATCCTCTGAAGAATCCGCAAACGAAAAGCTCAACGAAGCCCGCAAACGCAATCTGGATCTCGCGATCGCCCACATCCAGAAGGAGTTCGGTGAATCGGCGATCATGCGCCTCGGCGATGACCGCTGCGTCGATGTCGATGTCATCCCCACCGGGAACCTGCTGATCGACCGCGCTCTCGGGGTTGGCGGTTTCCCCTGCGGCCGGATTGTGGAAGTGTTCGGCCCGGAATCCTCGGGTAAGACCACGCTCACGCTCACCGTCATTGCCCAAGCGCAGAAGCGCGGCGGCCTCGCTGCCTTCATCGACGTCGAGCACGCCCTCGATCCCCAATACGCCCGCAAGCTCGGCGTGAATTTGGATGACCTGTTGGTTTCCCAGCCCTCCTCCGGTGAAGAAGCTCTGCAAATTTGCGAAGCGTTGGTTCGCTCCAACGCCATCGCTGTCATCGTGCTCGACTCCGTGGCCGCCCTCGTGACCAAGCAGGAACTCGACGGCGAAATCGGCGATTCCACCGTCGGCGCCCAAGCCCGCCTGATGAGCGCCGCGATGCGCAAGCTCACCGCCCTGATTTCCAAGGCGCAGACGGTCTGCATTTTCACCAACCAGATTCGGGAAAAAATCGGCGTGATGTTCGGCAACCCGGAAACCACGCCCGGCGGTCGTGCCCTCAAGTTCTTCTCCTCCGTCCGGGTCGATATCCGCCGGATCGGCGCGATCAAATCGACCGATGGCACCGTCACCGGCAACCGCACCAAGATCAAAGTGGTCAAAAACAAGGTCGCCGCGCCCTTCACCGAGGCGGAATTCGACATCATGTACAACGAGGGGATTTCCTCGACCGGTTCGCTGCTCGATCTCGCGCTCGAAATGGAAGTCGTGCAAAAACGCGGCTCGTGGTTCAGTTACAACGGCACCCAGATGGCCCAAGGCCGTGACGCTGCCAAGGAATTGCTCAAGGCCGACGCCGCTCTCTATGGCGAAATCGAAACCAAGGTGAAAGAGGGCCTCGAAGCCAAGAAGAAGAAATAAGCGGCTGGGGAGCCTAAGCCCGCCTGAACTCAAAACCCCATGCCGTCGGGAACTGTCATTCAGCGGATGCCGCAGCCTTCGTCGGCGGTCTTTGAGTTGCTTCACAACTACCCTCGGCGTCTCGAATGGGACACCTTGCTCCGCGAGGCCCGCTTGACGGGAGGTTACGACCGGGCAGGCAAAGGGGCGACCTCACTCTGCGTGGGCAAGCAGTTTGGCGGGTTGATCGGCATCGAAACCCGCTACCTCACGTTCACGCCGGGCTCGATCGCCGCCGTGGAGATGATCAACCGGCCACCGTTTTTCGAGCAATTTGCAGCCAGCATCCGCCATGTCGATGTGGCCGGGGGATCCGATCTGATTTACAAGTTTCGCTTCGTTGCCAGACCCCGGTGGTTGCGGTGGCTGTTGGAACCGATCATGCGGGTCGCACTTCGGCATGAAACCCACAAGAGGCTCGGCGCGCTTTCGGCATTTCTCAGAACCGACGAATCATCTCCCGGCAGACGTGGTGGCGGCGGGGAATCCTTGCCGAGTGATTCGCCCGATCTAAGCCCATGAAGCGGCTCGTTCCTTCTTTCGACCCCCGGCTTTTGCCGCGGATGCTCGCGATCGCGTTGGCGGGTGCGCTGGTGGCGGGCGCTTACGGAGTGCTCCATGACCAAGTCACCTACTCGATTTCCCGGGAGTATTTCACCCAAATGAAATTCGTGCAGTTTGCCGCCGCCGACTTCGGCTTTCCAGAGCGGGTGCTGGTCGCGGAAATCGGATTTCTCGGGACGTGGTGGGTCGGCTTGATCGCGGGTTGGTTTTTCGCGCGGATCGCCGTGCCGGTATGGCCGTCACCGCAGGCGTGGAAAATTTGTGCGGTCGCGTTTGCGATGATGACGGCGATCGCGTTGGCGTTTGCCGCAATCGGATCGTTTTTGCGCGAACACCATTTGGGACTCGGAGCCTACTGGCAGGACCTGTGCCGCTACAGCGGGGTGGGGGATGTCCCCGCGTTCGTGCGGGTGGGCTACATTCATTACGGAAGCTACTTCGGCGGTGCGACCGGGTTTTTGCTGGCGGTTATTTTTCTGACCGATTGCAAGAAACGGGCGTTGGCCACGCGTAGACCCAGATCCGACGGTTGAATCCAGTCGCTTTTCGCGGCCGGTGGCCCGGCTTGTCGCAACCTGACTTGAGGCTTGACGGGCAAGGGCTTTCCTGCTGGCCTTCGGCGTCTGGCACCTGATTCCAAATCGTTTGCCCAATCTCTGAGCAACCAATTCCGAGCAACCATTCATCTCAATCCTGAGCGCTCGGAGCCCCCGATTAAACTAACGATCTCTCATCCTATGGACTGGTCCTCACCTCTTTGGTATGCATCCTACATTCTCGTTCTCATCGGTCTTGCCGGTTACGGATCCCACCGTTTGACGATTGTATTCTTGTATCTCAAACATTCCAGGAAGCACCCGAAGCCGAAGGAGCTGTTTAAAGAGCTGCCGATGGTGACCATCCAGCTTCCGGTCTTCAATGAAATGCATGTGGTGGACCGTCTGCTGGATGCGGTGTCCGCGTTGGATTACCCGCAGGAAAAAATGCAAATCCAACTGTTGGATGACTCGACCGACGAGACGGTGGAAATCTGCCGCGCGGGGATCGAGCGCTTGAAAAGCCGTGGTTTCGATGCCGAGCACATCCACCGCTCCGACCGCACCGGCTACAAAGCGGGTGCCCTGGAAAACGGGACACGTTTTGCCAAGGGCGAATATCTTTTGATCCTCGATGCCGATTTTGTGCCGAATCCGGATCTTCTGCAAAAAACCATCCACTATTTCTCCGATGACCAAATCGGCATGATCCAGACCCGTTGGGGCCACCTCAACCGCACCTACAATGTGCTCACCCGGATTCAAGCGATGTTCCTCGATGGCCATCTCGAACTCGAGCAGACCGCCCGCAATCGTTCCGGCCGTTTTTTCACCTTCAACGGCACCGGTGGCATCTGGCGGAAATCCTGCATCGCCGACGCCGGCGGTTGGGAGCACGACACGCTCACCGAGGACATGGATCTCAGCTATCGCGCCCAGCTCAAGGGCTGGCGCTTCATTTTCCTCAATGATGTGGAAACTCCCGCCGAATTGCCGGTGGATATGGATGGCTTCAAAAGCCAGCAACACCGATGGACCAAGGGCTCGATCCAGGTTTGCAAAAAAGTCCTGCCCGCCATCTGGCGAAGCGATGTGCCGCTCTTCATCAAGATGGAGGCGACCGCCCACCTGACCTCCAACTTCGCCTATCTGCTTCTCATCGTGCTGTGTTTCCTGATCTATCCGAATCAGCACACTCCGAAAATGTTCGGCCAGTTCACCTACTACATCATCACGGTCCCGATCTTCTTCTTCTCGTCCGTGTCCGTCGTTGTTTTCTATCTGGTCTCGCAAAAGGCCCTCCGTCCCGGGTCGTGGTGGAAGGAAATCCCGTATTTGCCGTTGTTGCTGGCACTCGGCATCGGGATGTCCATCAGCAACGCCAAGGCGGTGCTTGAAGCACTTT
>JBIPND010000567.1:0-3137 GCA_044374015.1 Luteolibacter sp.
CGGGTGGTTTCCGGCGAGTTGCAGTCGTTTCCTTCCGGGCAGTTTTCTTTCACCCAGGCGAGGGCTTTGGCGTATTCGACCGGGTCGTATTGGCCCTTGCGCATGCGACCTGCGATTTCGGTCATGTCGATGGCGGCGACCCGCATGTCGAACCATTTTTCCCAGAGTTTCGAGTCCACCACCGATCCGGCGATGCCCATCGAGGTACCGCCCATCGAGAGATAACTCTTGCCGCGCATCAGGGCCACGGCGAGTCCGCATTGGGCAAAGCTGAGGAGCTTTTCCACCACGTCGGCGGGGATTTCCGTGTCGCTGGAGGCCTGCACGTCCTTGCCGTAAATGCCGAATGCCGGCAGGCCTTTCTGCGTGTGTCCGGCGAGCACAGCCGCCAGATAGACCGCGCCGGGGCGCTCGGTGCCGTTGAATCCCCAGACCGCTTTCGGCGTGTGCGGGTCCATGTCCATCGTCTCCGAGCCGTAGCACCAGCAGGGCGTGACGGTTAGAGAAACTCCGACATTCGCGAGCTTGAATTTCTCCGCACAATCGGCGGCTTCGCGCACGCCACCGATGCAGGTGTCCGCGATGACGCACTCGACGGGCGAGCCGTCCGGATAGCAGAGCTCTGCGGCGAATAGTGCTGCGACCGTCCTGGCCTGTTGCATGGTGCGTTCCTCAAGCGATTCGCGCACGCCGCCGAGGCGGCCGTCAACGGTGGGACGAATACCGATTTTTGGGTAGTTGGTCTTTTTCATGGGAGATGGTTTTCAGGAAATGAGGGCGTTGCGCAAAATTCTTGCCGGGTGCAGCGCGAGGCAGTTGGTGCCGTCGTGAATCTGGTGGCGGCAACTGGTTCCGGCGGCGGCGATGAGCGCGGCCGGATCGAGCATGCGGGCGACGGGAAACAACACGAGTTCGCCGATGCTCATGGATATCTGATAGTGCTCGCTCTCGTAGCCGAAGGAGCCGGCCATGCCGCAACACCCGGACGGGATTTCCCGCACCGTGTAGTTTTCCGGCAGGGAAAGCATCTCCAGGGTGGGCGCGATGGCCGCCAGCGCCTTCTGATGGCAATGGCCGTGCACGTGAATGGTCTGCGCTTCACGGGTGAAAACCGAGCGGTCGATCCGACCGTCCTTGGCTTCGCGGGCGATGAACTCATCCAGCAATAAACAGTGCGGAGCCAGCATGCGGGCGGTTTCCCGCAGGGCCGGGTCCACCAAGGCCGGGTATTCATCGCGGAATCCCAGCAGCGCGGATGGCTCGATGCCGATCAGCGGTTCGTCTGCGGAAACCACCGGCGAAAGCAGGCGCACGTTGGCTTCCGCGAAGCTTTTCGCGCGCCGCAACAGGCCTTTGGAAAGCGCCGCCCGCCCGCTTTCCTGATGATCGGGAAAAACCACCTCGTAGCCTAACAATTCGAGCAGTTCGACTGCGGCGATGCCCGCATCGAGGTCGTTGTAGTTGGTGAATTCATCGCAGAAGAAGTGAACGCGGCCGATTTTCCGCCTCAGCGGAGCCAGCGGTTTACGCCCGGCGGCCCATTGCCGCAGCGGCATGGCATTGAGGCGCGGCATGCTACGCTCGGGGTGGAAGCCGATGATCCGGTTGATCCAGCGGCGAAGCATGGGCGTCTGAAGAACCGCATTATAGATTCCGGGAAGCCACGACGCGAGCCGCGCGCTATCCGCAAAACGGGCGACCACTTGCGAGCGGAAAGGTATGCCGTGAAGATCGTGATGGTGCTGGAGAAACTCTGCCTTGAGCCTAGTCATATCGACGCTGGACGGACATTCCGATTTGCAGGCCTTGCAGGAAAGGCAGAGGTCCATCGCCTCCAGGATCTCCGGGCTGTCAAATGGACGGGCGGGATCCGGCGGGGCGCTGAGCACCTGCCGCAGGATGTTGGCGCGGGCGCGGGTGCTGTGTTTTTCCTCGCGGGTGGCCATGAAGCTCGGGCACATGGTGCCGCCTGCCAGGGCGGACTTGCGGCAATCCCCGGAGCCGTTGCACTTTTCCGCCGCCTGCACCATGCCTTTGTCCGCGCCGAAATCAAACCACGTCTTGTAATCCGGCGTCGCCTGACCGGCGGCGTAACGCAGCGATTGGTCCATCGGCGGGCTGTCGGTGATCTTGCCGGGATTGAACAGGCCGTGTGGGTCGAACACGGCTTTGACGCGGCGCATCAATTCATAACAATGCTCACCCACCATCAACGGAATGAACTCACCGCGCAGGCACCCGTCGCCATGCTCGCCGCTGAGGGAACCCCTGTATTTTTTAACTAACAATGCGACTTCGGTGGCGACGCCGCGAAACATCTTCAAGCCCTCCGGCGTCTTGAGATCGAACAGCGGGCGGGTGTGCAACTCGCCCGAACCGGCGTGCGCGTAATAGACACAATCGATGCCGTATTTCGTCCGCAGCAAGCCGTCGAACTCGGCGATGTATGCAGGCAGGTCCCTGACATCGACCGCGGTGTCCTCGACGACCTCGCGCGGCTTGGCGTCGCCGGGCACGTTGCTCAACAGCCCCTGTCCGGCACGGCGGAGTTCCCAGACCTTGTCGCCCTCGGCTCCCCAAAGCACCGGCGCGGCGTAGCCGAATCCCGCGAGCTGCCAGGATTCCTGGACGGCGGCCACCGCCGCCTCTGCCGCCTCGCGACTGTCGCGGCGGATTTCCACGACCAGGATCGCGCCGGGATCGCCGATAACAAACGAGCGGTTGCGTTGTTGCGCCAGGTTGGACTTGGTGCAGTCGAGGATGTGGCTGTCGATCAGTTCACAGGCACTCGGATCATGGGACAGTGCTAACAAATTGGCATGGAGCGATTCGTTGACCGTGGTGAAATGCCCGCAAACCAGCGCGGCATGTGGCGGCGGCAGCGGCGAGCAATCGAGCTCGATCTCGACCGCGAAAAACAAGGTGCCCTCGGAGCCGGCGATGAGTTTGCAAAAATTGAATGGTTCCGGCGACGCGGGATCGAACACCGCGGAATCCATCAGCAAATCAAGCGCATAGCCGGTGTTGCGGCGCGGGATGGAGGACAGCGGGAAGTTTTCCGTGATCAGGCGGCGGTTTTCCCGGTCCGCCAGCATGGTGCGCATCTCCTGATAGATACGTGTCTCCAACGAATCCGG
>JBIPND010000566.1:0-3137 GCA_044374015.1 Luteolibacter sp.
CATCCAAAGCGGTGTGGCGCTTCGCTTCCCACCGCAGTCCAAGGGGCGCCAAGGTATGGAGTGCGGTGGCAGAGCGCAGCGGCGACACCGCTTTGGATTGTTCGCGAAGCCCAAGGAGCCGGTGCTGCTTAATCATCCAAAGCGGTGTGGCGCTTTGCTTCCCACCGCAGTCCAAGGGGCGCCAAAGCATGGAGTGCGGTGGCAGAGCGCCGCGGCGACATCTTGCAAGTCGGCTTGAGTCGCGCGGCGGCGGGCGATAGCTTCGCGGCATGCGGATTGATATTGTGACCTTGTTTCCGGAAGTGGCGTTGGCACCGTTGAGCGACTCGATCATCCAGCGGGCGCGGGCGGCTGGGATCGTCGAGGTGAAAGCCCATCAACTGCGCGACTGGTCGGTGGACAAGCACCGCCGGGTCGATGATTCGCTCTGTGGCGGCGGGCAGGGGATGCTGCTCAAGCCGGAGCCGTTGTTCGCCGCTGTCGAAGCGCTGCGCGGTAACGCGACCCGGGTGATTCTGATGACGCCGCAGGGCAGGCCTTTCAAGCAGGCGGTTGCCCGCGAACTCGCGCAAGCCGGCCATTTGTTGATCCTCTGCGGCCACTATGAAGGCGTCGACCAGCGGGTGATCGACGCGCTGGTGGATCAGGAAATTTCCATCGGCGACTACGTTCTAACCAATGGCGCGCTCGCCGCGGCGGTGCTCTGCGATGCGGTGATCCGGCTGCTGCCCGGGGCGCTTGGCGACGAACGCTCGCCGATCGACGAATCCTTTTCCGATCCCAACCTGCTGGAAGCTCCCGCCTACACCCGCCCCATTGAATTTCGCGGGATGGCGGTGCCCGAGGTGCTGGTTTCCGGTCATCACGGGAAAATCGAAGCGTGGAAATCCGCCCAAGCGCTGGAGCGGACCCGGACGAATCGCCCGGATTTGCTCATTCCCTGAGCCTCTGACACGAAAATCCCCGCACCTGCTGAAATTTAGTGCCCTCAACGCGAATTGCTGCCAACTTGGTTTCGATGAATCCCGCCATGCAAACCGCGAAAAACATTCAGGGGGAAGATCGCCCTCATGTGGAGCCCGCCACCATCGAGGATTTGCCGGCGCTCACCGAGCTGGTGATGAGCTTGTTCGCCCTTTCCGGGGATTTTTCGCCTGACCAATCGGTGCAGGAGCGCGGTTTGCAATTGATCCTCGAACAACCGAGCCGCGGGCGGATTTTCGTGGTGAGAAACAAAGACCAGATTTTCGGCATGGTGAATCTGCTCTTCACCATTTCCACGGCTTGCGGCGGCTTCGTGATCCTGATGGAGGATGTGGTCATTCATCCCGACCACCGCGGCCAGGGATATGGCGCGATGCTCGTCGATTACGTGGTGGATTTCGCCCACAAGAAACAATTCAAGCGCATCACCTTGCTGACCGATAAAATTAGCGCCGAATCCCAGGAATTTTTCAAAAAACAGGGCTTCGAATATTCCAACATGATCCCGATGCGCCGGATCATCGATTGAGGCCCGGTCGGGCAATTCAGGGCAGTCGCCCGGGGCCTTTCGGCACGATGCCAAACTTGGTGTTGCAGGCGGGAAAACTTGCGGCCACGTTTCGCCCGATGAAAAAAGTTGCGGTTGGATTTGTGGGTGTCGGGAGAATGGGGGCGAACATGGCCCGGCGCCTCGCCGATTTGGGATACCCGGTCGCGGCGGTTTTCGACCAACACCGGCCGCTGGCCGAGTCGCTGGCGCTGGAGCTGGGATCGATCGCCGCCAGCTCGTTGCCGGAAGTCACCGCCGCCTGCGAGGTGATTTTCACGGTGGTGACCGACGACGCCGCGATGGAGGAAATTTTCGCCGGTGACGAGTCGCTGGTAACAGGAGCGGAGGGCAAGACTTTCATCAACTGCGCCACGGTCAGCCCGCTCACCCATGAAGTCGCGGCAGAGGCCGCCGCGCTTGCCGGAGCCTCGACTTTGGCGGCGAGCATGGCATCGAGCATCACCCAGGCCCGGCAGGGGACTCTCTATCTGATGGTCGGCGGCGATGAGGAGGTTTTCGAAAAACACGAAGAACTGCTCAAGGACATTTCCGCCTCGCTGCGCCACGTCGGCCCGGTGGGAAATGCCGCGAAAATCAAGGCGCTGGTCAACATGGTGATGAACATCAACACCGCCGGCCTCGCCGAAGGCCTCGGCCTGGGGGCCGCGCTCGGGCTGGACTTGCAGCTGCTCAAGGAGGTTTTCTCGCAAACCGGCGCCAATTCCCGGGTGCTCGAAACCGACGGCGACGACATGATCACCCGCGAGCATGAATGTTATTTTTCCGCCGCCCACGCCGCCAAGGACAGCGGGATCGCCAACGCGCTGGCCCGCGCCGCCGGGGTCACCGTGCCGCTCTCCCACGCCACCGAAGCCCAATACCGGCGCATGATCGACCTGGGCCGCGGCGAGCTTGATAAATCCGGGATCGCCGAACTGACCTTCCCCGACCGCGCTGGAATCCCCCTGATCTAACTTTATGATATACGACTGCGAAATCCGGAACCGCCAGCAAGAGCGGATCGACCACCGCTTCCATCCCGGCGTCCGTGCCGACGTGTTGGTCATTCTCGGCCACGGCGTGACCGGCAACAAGGACCGCCCGCAGCTGGTCGCGCTCGCCGATGGGCTGGCCGCGCGCGGCTGGCCGTGCCTGCGGATTTCCTTCACCGGCAACGGCGGGGCTGAGGGACTTTTCGAAGATTGCACCATCACCAAGGAAATCGCCGACCTTCAGGCGGTGCTCGACGTGGTGCCTAACAACGTGAAGGTCGCCTACATCGGCCACAGCATGGGCGCGGCCGCGGGCGTGCTCACCGCCGCCCGCGACATGCGGATCTGCGGCCTGGTTTCCCTCGCGGGAATGACCCACACCGCCGCCTTCGTCGAGCGGGAATTCGGCGATGTCACGCCCGGCGCCGGATGCATGTGGGATCAACCGGAGTGCCCGCTGTCGGTGAAATTTGTCGAAGATCTAACCATGATCCACGACACGCTCTCCGCTGCGGAAGCTGTCACCCAACCGTGGCTGCTCATCCATGGCACGGCCGACGACCTCGTGCCGATCCAAGACAGCCACGACGTCTATCAAGTGGCGACCGCCA
>JBIPND010000568.1:0-3135 GCA_044374015.1 Luteolibacter sp.
ACCATTCTAACCGCCTTCAACGACAATGCCGCCATCACCTACCTCGCCGCGCAGGTCCAGGGCATCAGTGAAACCGCCAAATACGCGGTCGTCGCCGGGGCAGTCACCGGCGGCGGTTTGACCGTCATCGCCAACGCGCCCAACCCGGCCGGCCAGAGCATTCTGTCGCGGTTTTTCAAGGACGGCATCTCCCCGCTCGGGCTCGCACTCGGCGCGTTGATCCCCACCATCATCGCCTACCTGTGTTTCATGCTGCTGCCCAGCGGCCATGGCAGCGAACCGGCGAAAGCTGTGGAAAAGTTGCCGGCCGCCACCGAAGAACTGCAACCCACCCCATAAAAAACCCGATGTTCACCGGACTTGTCGAAGCCATTGGAACCGTCCTCAGCCTTGAGTCGAAAGGCGAGCAGGCGCGACTACTGCTAGAAATCCCCTTCGCCGCGGAACTCGCGCTCGGCGACTCGGTGGCGATCAACGGCTGCTGCCTGACCGTTGCCGATCTCGCGGAAAACGGCACCGCCTTCGATTTGTTAGCCCAAACCCTGCGCGTCACCTCGCTGGGCGGACTCGCCGCCGGCTCCCTCGTCAATCTGGAACGCGCGATGATGGTGGGCGACCGCTTCGGCGGGCATTTTGTCCAAGGCCATGTGGACGGGATTGGAAAAATCACCCGCTTGGAACAAAGCGGCCAAGACCACATCGTCGGGGTCTCGCTGCCGCCGGAAATCCACCGCCTCTGCATCGACAAGGGTTCGCTCACCCTCGACGGGATTTCCCTCACCATCGCCGAGCTCACGGCGGACGGCGCGGTCTTCTGGATCACCCCGCACACTTGGGCGGCGACGCACCTGCACGCCGCGCGGTTCGGCCAGTCGCTGAATCTGGAACCCGACATGCTCGCCAAATACGTGGACAAACTGCTCCACGCCCGCGGCCTCGCCTGATCGCGGAGAGGGTGGGAAAAAAGCCATCCGCCCCTAAGGAGGGTGGGACTCCGGCCCACCCGGATTGACCGAACGCTTCCGACGCCAAGCGAGCGTCCTCAGCCCCGAAATCCAGAGCAAGCCGCCGCCGTCCTCCCCGGGCGCGCCGCCGTCCTCGTCGGCCTGCGAATGGGAAGCCAATGCTTCGGAGTCGCTTCGGGGTCAGTCCCAAATAACAGACATTGACGGCGCTTGCCGAAGGCACTCTTCTTTCACGATCCCTTGGCAGGTGGACAGGAGTGTCCACGCTCCTTAAGGGAGAGATGCCATGACACTTCGTCGCGAGTGATTGATTTTCCGGGATTACTTGTGGGTTTTACCGCTTTGTCGGTTGCATGGAGGCGCTCACGTGACAAACTCCGGGACGAAATCGATGACAACGGACAATCTGCAAGAGCGAATCAAGGAGACAAGCGGCTGGATCCACGCGGTGAAGGAGGAGATGGGCCAAGTGCTCGTCGGCCAGGAACGGCTGGTGGACCGGCTGCTCATCGGGCTGCTGTGCAACGGCCACATCCTGCTGGAAGGCGTGCCCGGTTTGGCGAAAACCCTGGCGGTGAAGGCGCTTTCGGGGTCGCTCGACGCCTCGTTCGCGCGTTTCCAATTCACGCCGGATCTGCTGCCCGCCGATTTGGTGGGGACGATGGTTTACCACCCGCAGGAAACGAAATTCGAGCCGAAGCTGGGGCCGATTTTCAACAATCTGATTCTCGCCGACGAAATCAACCGCGCCCCCGCGAAGGTGCAGTCGGCGCTGCTCGAAGCGATGCAGGAGCGGCAAGTCACGCTCGGCGATCGTTCCTATCCCCTGCCCAAGCCGTTCCTGGTGCTGGCGACGCAGAACCCGATCGACCAGGAGGGAACCTATCAGCTGCCCGAGGCGCAGCTCGACCGGTTTTTGCTCAAGGTCACGGTCGGCTATCCGACCAAGGACGAGGAGTTGATGATCCTCGACCGGATGGCCACCTCGACCCCGCCCTATCAGACGAAAACCGTGGCCACGCCCGATCAGGTGGCGGCTTCGCGGGATTTGGTGAACGAGGTTTACATCGATCCGGCAATCCGCAAATACATCGTGCAGATCATCCACACCACCCGCTTTCCGACCTTGGTGGACGCGCCGTTGAAAAACCTGGTGCGCGCCGGAGCCTCGCCGCGGGGCACGATCAACCTCGCTCTAACCGCCCGCGCCCGCGCTTTCATGCAGGGCCGGGCGTTTGTCACGCCGCAGGATGTGAAGGACATGGTGCTGGATGTTCTGCGCCACCGGATTTTGCTCACCTACGAAGCGGAAGCCGAGGAAATGACCACCGATTCGATCATCGAACGGATCATGAGCAAGGTGCCGGTGCCCTAGGATTTGAGCTTCCACTATCAGATTTTCAGGATGCTGACGGACGAACAAATCGAGGAGATGATGGGGCGCGTGCGCAAGCTGGAGCTCAAGGCCCGGCGCTTGGTGCGCGAGTCGTTTTCCGGCGAGTATTTGTCGTCATTCCGCGGGCAGGGTTTGGACTTCGATGATTTTCGCGAATACCAGCATGGCGACGAGGTGCGGTTCATCGATTGGAATGTGACCGCGCGGATGAACTCGCCGTTTGTTAGGAAATTCCGCGAGGAGCGGGAACTCTCGGTGGTGATCGCGGTGGATGTCTCGGGCTCGGCGGATTACGGCAGCGTCTCGCTCAGCAAGCGCGAAATCGCGGCGGAGACGGCGGCGGTGCTCGGTTTCAGCGCGCTGCACAATGGTGACAAAGTCGGGCTGCTGATCTTCGCCCAAGAGCCGATTTTGTTCATCCCGCCGGAAAAGGGCAGCCGCCACCTGCTGCGCATGATCCGGGAAATCCTGGTGGCCAAACCCAACCAGCCCGGGACCAACATCGCGGAGGCCTGCGACTTCCTGGTCCGCACCTTGCGCCGGAAATCGCTGGTTTTCATGATTTCGGACTTTTTCTCCGATCCGCTCGAAAAGCCGCTCGGCAAGCTTTCGCGCAAGCATGAAACCATCGCCCTGCGCGTTTCCGACCCACTGGAAGCCAAGCTGCCCAAGGCCGGCAAGGTGGTGATGATCGACCCGGAAACCGGCTTTGAAACCCTCGTCAACACCAGCAACCCGAACCTGCGCATGGGCTATCAGAAGCTGATGAGCAGA
>JBIPND010000569.1:0-3126 GCA_044374015.1 Luteolibacter sp.
ATAAAAGTGTGGATGCCGCGCTGCCACTGCCGACACCGACAGGGCCGGTTAGCGTCAGGGTTTGTCCTGCAACGCTGTTTTCAAGGGTGCCACCGTCGTTGACGGAGGTGCTGCTGATGGTGATGGAACGGTTGCAGGAGCCGCCGCCGGTTCCGGTGAAGCGCAATTTGCCGCCGCCGGTGTTAGCGGTTTGACCGAGGATGATGGCCGTTCCCTGTCCGAGTGCGGACGGGGTGCCAGCGTCGGAGATCGAGTTCACACTCAGCGTGCCCTGCGCCACGGTGACCGATCCGGAAAACGAGTTGGCTGCGTTGTTCAAGGTCAGCGTGCCGTATTCAGTCCGATACAGTTGCCCGCTGCCGGTGGCGATGACCCCGGTCTCGGTGATGCTGCCGGTGCCACGGAAATTGATTTTGCGATCCACGCCGGTGATGCCGCCGCTGAGCGTCAATGTGCCGCTGCCGTTGTTTCGGATCGTGCCGGTCCCCGTTAGGTTCACCACCCGGTCGGATCCGCTTGCCGCGCCGGTGTGGATCAGGGTGCCGCTGAGGTCGATGGTGCCGCTGGTCGCATCGGTGGGAGCTCCGAGGCTGCTGCTGGCAGTCCCAACATTGCCGATGGCGCTGACGCTCACGGTTCCAGCCGCGATGATGGTTTTGCCGGTGTAGGTGTTCGCGGCGGAGAGCGTGAGCGTGCCGGATCCGCTCTTGGTCAGGCCGGCGCTGCCGACGATGCCGGCGCTGATCGTCGCGGAAACTCCGGTGGTGTCGATCCCGGGCGCTACGCCTGATAGATTCAACCGGGCCGAGCCGCTCATCGGGGCCGCGATCGTATAACCGCCGGTGCTGCACGTGATGTTGTTGACGTTGATGTCGGTGGAATCGGAGTTCAGGGTCACGATCCCGGTCCCGAGAGTGCCCGCGAACTGCGCACTGTCGGCATTCGGCTCCGTGTTCGGCCACGCTGAAAGCGGGCCGCCCGCAGCGCCGCTGGCCCACAAGGAGGCACTGCCATCCCATGTTCCGGCACCGCCGGTCCCGGTTGCGGCACCGTTCGCGTCCCAATAGAAGACCAGCGCGGATGCAGGTTGCGTCGTGGCGAGGATGGCGCTGGTGGCGGCAATCAACAGATGGTGAAAGGTGGGTTTCATAATGGGTAAACGGTCGATGGGAGCCGGTCGGTCTTTGTAACAAGGATGCGCGAATCCGACCAGATAGGGATATTTCGCGGCTCAGAACCTCCAAGCTACCGGCTCCCGCGACTTTTTACAAAACCGTCACTATCGTCCATTCGGACGACAGTGAGGACCGGTGGTCATTCCCTAACAATGGGCTTGGTTTCGACCGGAGGATCCAATGCCGCGAGCTTGGTGTGAATTTGCTTGGAGACGGCGAACATCGTGCCGTGACGGACTCCTTTGGGAAACTTGAGCCGGCCGGTGATGGGTTTCCAGGTTTTCAGGTCGGCGCTGTGCATTCCTTCGTAACGTTTGCGGGTGTAGGCATCGAAATACAAATTCCACCCGCCATCCGGGGTGCGCAGCATCGAGGGCCCCTCGACCCAGTTCGGTGAGATCGGTTCCGATGCCGGGCCGAAGGGACCCGTCATCGAATCCCCCCAGGCGAGACGGATGTTCTTCTTCGGTTCCGGAGCCTTGGTTTCATCTTTGAAAACCAGCAACCAGCGCTCGCCGGCGCGGACCACCGTGCCGTCGATCGAGTTGAATCCCGGATCGTAGAACAAGCGGGTGTCGCTGAATTTCTGGAAATCCCGGGTGGTGGTGAAGTAGTGGCGATGATTGGCCATGATTCCACCCGGCGTTTGGTCGCCTCCCGAGTGGTCCGTATCCGGAAAACGACCGGGAATGGTCGAGGCCCAGAGGATCATGAACAGGCCGTCATCCGGGTTGTAATGGAGTTCGGGCGCCCAGCCATTCAGCGCGGTCGGCTCGTGTTCCATGACAGGAAGCCAGCGTGGTTCCGACCAGGTGATCAGATCCTTGGACGATGCGTAGCCGATACCACGCTCCCACCAGCCCGGCGTCCAGACCAGGTGGAAAGTGCCGTCCGCTCCCTGGACCAGGCTGGGGTCGCGGATCAAGCCATCGGCGAGTTTCGAGGTCAGGAACGATTTCCCGCCGCCGAGCTTGTTCCACTCCAGACCATCACGACTGGCGGCGAGGTGCAGCCCGGATTGGCCATTTCCCTTGAAATAGCTGAATAGATAGAATGGTGCCTCCTCCGCGGCGCGCAGGAGGCCGGTGGCGAGAAACGGGATCGCCAGCAGCAATCCACAGGAAAGTATTTTGGTTAGAATCATAAGTATTGTGAATCATAACAAGCCCATCAGATGGCACTCAGCGTTTCTTGTTTTTAGGTTTCGGAAACACTCCAACCCGCTTGGCCCAGAGGCTCCACTGATTGGAGAAGTCTTCGACCATTTCTGTTTTCCGGGCGGCGAGGTTGTCGAGTTCGGTGCCATCCTTTGCAATATGATAGAGTTCCCACTTGTTTTTCTGCAAGCCCTTCGGCGGCGAGACCTCACGACCCACGAGTTTCCAATCACCGGCGATGACAAAGGCGTTGTTTTCATGCTCCATGAACAGCGGGGACTTGCGCGCGAGTGACTTGCCGTCGAAGGCGGGAGTGAGCGAGACCCCGTCCAGCGCCGGAATTGGCTTGCCGCGGTATTCTTTCGGATAGGATGCGCCGGCGATTTCAACGATCGTGGGCATGACATCGATGAGTTGGGCGGGTTCGCGGAACCAGTCGCGACCCGGGCGGATGCGTGCCGGCCAGTGGGCGATGAACGGGGTGTTCGAGCCGCCTTCGTGGGCCAGGTGTTTGTAGAGTCGATAGGGAGTGTTGGAGGCGTTCGCCCATGCCTGGCCATAGTTCGGGAGGTTGAGCGGGGTCCGGGGAGCGCGGTCCTTGATGGGATCGCCCTGACCGATGAGCGAGCCCTCGGCGCAGGCACCGTTGTCAGAGAGAAAGAGAATGAGGGTGTTGTCGTAGGAATTGTTAGCTTTGAGTGTGGCGAGCAGATCGCCGATCTTCTGGTCCACCCGGTCAATCATCGCGGCGTAAGCGGCCATTCGGAGATCGCAGGCTTCCTGGTTTTTTTCGT
>JBIPND010000570.1:0-3122 GCA_044374015.1 Luteolibacter sp.
GGATGCAGCGAGGAAACTTCCGGCCAACTCAAAGGCATCATTTCGGAAGTCGCATTCAACTTCATGGTGCAGGAGCCGAGCGCGATCATCGACTCATTGAGCGCGAGATCCTTCGATTCGAGGCGTTTGATATAACGCAGCATGTCGGTCTCCGAGTGATAACTGTTGAAAACCTTCTGGGTGAGGAAATCCGTAGTGCGGGCCAGAGGGATCTCCCAAGTGGCGCTTGGCAGCGTCCCGCCCAGACCGAAGGCCTTGGCGATGGTGGCGAGGTCCGCCACGCTGGTGGTTTCATCCAGGGAAATCCCGAGGTGGTCGCCATCGAGGTGGCGGAGATTGATCCCGGCGGCGGCGGCTTTTGCTAGAATAGCGGCCGCTTGTCCGGGCACCTTGGCGATGATCGTGTCGAAAAACGCGCCGTCTTCCACCGCGATTCCACCGGCGGTGAGTGTGGCTTTCAAATCAGCGGTTAGGAAATGGACCTGGTTGGCGATGTGCTTGAGTCCCTCCGGACCATGATAAACCGCATACATCGATGCCATCACCGCCAGCAGCACCTGCGCGGTGCAGATGTTGGAGGTCGCCTTGTCGCGGCGGATGTGTTGCTCGCGGGTTTGCAGCGCGAGCCGGTAGCCGGGCTTGCCGCGCGCATCGAGCGAAACCCCGATCAGGCGGCCGGGCATTTTGCGTTTCAACGCATCCGCACAGGCCATGAAACCGGCGTGCGGACCGCCAAAACCCATCGGCACGCCAAACCGCTGCGAGGAACCGACACAGATATCCGCGCCAAACTCACCCGGCGCCTTCAACACCGTGAGCGCAAGAATGTCGGCCACGACGATGGCCACCGCGCCCGCGGCCTTGGCTTTCGCAAAAAACTCCTCGAAGTCGTCGATCCGCCCGCGGGTGTCAGGATATTGCACCAACACGGCGAACAGCCCCTCGCAGCCTGCGGGATCGAAATTTTCCCAATCGCCGATAATAACTTCGATGCCCAAGGGCTCCGCACGGGTGGCGACCACATCGATGGTCTGCGGATGGCAGCGCTCGGAAACAAAGATGGCGCGGCCCTTGGGCTTGCCGGCAAGCGCGAGGCTCATCGCTTCCGCGGCGGCGGTGCCTTCGTCAAGCAGCGACGCGTTGGAAACATCCAGGCCGGTGAGATCGGTGATCAGCGTCTGGAAATTCAGCAGCGCTTCCAGCCGGCCTTGCGCGATTTCCGCCTGATAGGGCGTGTAGGCGGTGTACCAGCCCGGGTTTTCCAGGATATTGCGCTGGATCACGCCCGGGGTGTGGGTGCCGTGATAGCCTTGGCCGATGCACGACTTCAGCACGCGGTTTTTCCCCATGATCGACTTCAGCCAGGCGAGCGCGTCGTGTTCCGAGCGGGCTTCCGGCAGGCTGAGCGCGCCTTCCATGCGGATCCCGGCGGGGACGGCGGCGTCGATGAGGGCGGCGAGCGATTCGTAACCGGTGTCGCGAAGCATTTGATCGCGATCGGAACCAACGGGACCCAAGTGGCGGCTGCGGAAGTCAAGACGGGCGGACATTTGAATAAGAGGTGGAGTCTGGATGGGCGGAACGCCCCTTCCATAGTGGAAAATCCCCTCCACGCAACTCTCGTTCCTGACAAATTGCGCCAGCGGCTACGCGGAAAACAGCGCCGCGGCGTCGGCGATGGCCCGTTTTTGCAGTTTGCGGCGCTGGTCTTTGAGCGATTGCCACAGCGCGGGGGCGAATTTCGGCGTGAAGCCGTGGTCGGTCAGCCAGGCCGAGAGGGTGGCGAGGTCGTTTTCGTCGCCTAGCAGATCGGCGATATCCACCATCTTCGGCTCCGGTGGCAGCGTGCCTTCCGGCAGAAATCCGAGGGCCCCGAGATAGGCCTTGAGGGCTTTGCGGGCGTCGTGGAAATCCTCCTCATCCTGGTGGTCGAGTTTCAGACAACGCCTGCGGACCTGTTTGCAAAGCTTTTTCAAACCGCCGTCGAGCGTGGTTTCGAGATCTTCGGCTGGCAGTTCGGTCAAGGCTTGGCGGGCAGTCGCGACGCGGGCGACGCACCAGGCGATCGTCTCCGGCGGCGGCCGGCGCGCGGCGGAATGCGTTTGCTGGTCGAGCAGCCCGTGAATCGCGCTGGCGACTGCCGCGTCGTCGTCCCACGCGAGTTTTTGCCAGGTTTTCAAGCGCGACACCGCATCCCGCGGTTCCGACAGCAAGCGGCCGATCGCCTGGATTTCGGCGACGGAATCTTTCAATCGAAACAATGAAAATCCGCCGCGCAACGACTTGCCGAGCTTGCGGATCGCGTGGACTTCCTCGCCCACGCGGCCCTTCGAATCGAGCAGTCCGTGGAGCAGGCGTTCCATCGTCTCGCAACCGCTAGCGAGTTGATTGCAAGCGAATTGGGCGGGCGAATCGGTCGGGGAAGTCATGGCGGGAAAAGGAATCCTAATTCACACAAATTGTCATCGCGCTTCGTGTGACAATTACCCAGCCACACTTTCCGCCGCTTGGCGATCTGTAAACCGCCGCGCAACTTTCGGTTGCCCAGCCCGGCCCGCACGGGCAATCATCCGCCCGACCATGCCGCGCCCGCCTAAAAAATTTGTCCCCACGCCGTTCGAGTATCACCAGGAAATCGAACTGACCATCGACTCGCTGACCAATCTCGGTGCCGGCGTCGGCCGGATCGACGGCTGGGTGGTGTTTGTGCCGTTTTCGCTGCCGGGCGAGCGGGTGAAAGCCCGGGTTTTCCGCAATGACAAAAGTTTCTCGCAGGCGGATCTGGTCGAAGTGCTCGAACCCTCGCCGGAGCGGGTGGCTCCCGGCTGCCCGCTTTTCGGCGACTGCGGCGGCTGCCAATATCAGCACCTCGCTTATGAAAAGCAGCTCGCCTGGAAGACCCGCCAGGTCGGCGAGTTGATGAAACACATGGCCGCGATCACCTTCCCGGTGAACGATTGCCTTTCGTCCGCGCAGATTTGGAACTACCGCTCGAAAATCACGCCGCACTTCGAAAAGGGCAAGGACGGCGACCTCGGGCCGATCGGTTTCCTGTCGTTCGGCCGCCGCTCGCAACTGGTCGATGTGCCGCAATGCCCGATCGCGATGGACGTGATCAACCG
>JBIPND010000571.1:0-3118 GCA_044374015.1 Luteolibacter sp.
ATCCTGCACCACCGCCGGCGTGATTGACTTGAACGAGTGGTCAGAAAGCAGGTCGTTGAGGTTGCTCTGATAGGTGAGTTCCAGGCGGTGGTGGGAGAAGAGCGCCTTGACCAGGAATTCGGCGAAGGTGCGGAGCTTCACCAGACAGGCGGCCGGATCGGTATGGACGTAGGCCTCAGCGAAACCGCCGAGATCGGCGAGTTCGCGATGATTTTCCCGGAGGAATTCGAAGTTACGCGATTTCATAAGGGAAATGGGTGCCGCCGGGGAATGAAGCCACTCCGGGGACACGATGGTCACCGGAGCGGTTTCGGTTGGGGAGGGATCGGCACACATTTCCGTGCCATAGGGTTTTGCATGGGTCGTGCCATGAGCTGGAATCCAACTCAAGCGATTGATTTCCAGAACTTATGGAGCTTTTTGCATGGTCGCCGACCCGCCCAAAAATCAATCTGTGTTGATGTTTGGATCTCATTTCGTTGAAGTTCCCGAAGAGGGTTCGAGTTTCGCGGTGGCATTGAAGGTTTTCTCGAAGTCGGCGGCGAGGGTGATGATTTCCTCGAAGGAAGGAGTTTCACCGAAGAACATGGGACCGAGCATGGCGGCGTAGTCGGATTTCCAATCGCTGAGATGCTCCGAGGGTGGCGTGAGCCGGAAGGTGCCGGGTTTGTGGGTGGTGTAGTCCACCCAGGAGAAGCGGAAGAAGAGCTCACGGTGCTCGGCGACTCGCTCGAAGAGGGCGGTTTGCGCGAGGGCTTTTTCGCCGATACCGGCGCGTAGGAGGCACCAGAGGTCGTAGTAATGGCGGGCCATGCGGAACTTTCGCGGCTTGCCCGGCGGGCGGAATGTTTCCTCGTGGAGCAGGCAGGCCTTTTCCCAAAACGTGCGCTCGGCGGCGAGCACCCGGACGACGCAAGACGGAACTGGGTCGAGTGAGGGAAAGTGTTCGGTCACATAGGGTTGGATGGACTTTTCCTCGTGAGGCCAATCGTCAGAGCGTGCGCCAAGTTCGATTTTGACGACGGGGCGGACGTAAGCCGCGGCGCTGGCTGGGAAAACCGTGGGATAATGGAAGAGTAGGCACTGGCCGTCGGGCATGTCTGGGTCGACTTCGAGCTGCCAGCCGGATTCACCGAGTGCGCTTTGAATTCGTGATGCGAGGGCGGGCTGTAGCGTTCCCTGAACCCAATCGCGGCAGGCGTCCATGAGCGCTTCGAGACGCGCCTTGCGCTGTTTGTTCGAGGGAGCCTTGTCGGGTGCGGCATCGCCACCGAAGCCGAGAACCTCCTTGTCCACGATGAGATCGATGTCTTCAGAGAAGCGCTCGATGAGTTTCCAAGCCTTCGAAAGCGAGGTGCCGCCTTTGAAGGTGATGTGGCCACCGATGTCCGGATCCGCGAATATTTCGCGCAGCGTCCAGCATACCCAGAAGTCCTTTTCGACGCTGGCGGCATCAAGACCCATTGCCCGGTTCACCTCAACGTAGGCGTCGAGTTGGTCGGCAGGAGTGAGCTTCAGGAGGGCATCCATGATCAGGCGGCAGTCGGGTCTTTGGCAACGCGATGGAAAATGTCGGCGATCCAGGCGGGAGCGCTGGCGGCATCGGCGGGAAGGGCCGCGCGGTCGGCCGGGGATAGATTCCGGCGCAGCTTGGAAATGACGTCGTCGTCCACAGCACGTTTCCCGATCCAGCGCAGCGCGAGGATGACCTGCGCGCTTTTCGGGTTCTTCGTGGAAACAAAACGCGGAGACACGTGGCGGAGGACGATTTCCGATTTGCCGCTGCGGATGCGGCGGTTCGGTCCGGTGGTCAGGTGCCAACTCCGCATGGGTACCTGGTCACTGAGTCCGAGCACATTGGCCGCGTGGGCACCGGTTGGAAACACGTCACCACCTGCCTTGCGATGAACAAGATCCTGCATGGCATCGTAGCTGGGGCCGAGTGAACCGAGCGCTGGGTGGTTCCTCGGCACATGGTAAAGGCCGCGTCCCGCGCGACTAATGAGACCGCTTTTGCAATTGCGGGAAAGGGTATTGTCCACCGCTGCACGCGATCCGAGATCAAGGAAATCCAGAGGAGTCCAGACACGGTCCTGCGGTCCCGTCCGGATTCGGTCGAGGATCGCGGCGTCAATGGAATCAATGTGCTTTTTCATGAGGAGTGAATTTTCGAGAGAAAATCTACAAGTTTTTCTGTCAAAAGCAAGAGCATAGATGGAGGAGTGTTATTGAAGGTTTCGGCCTTTGAGGAACTGGTTGATGGCTTGTGGTGTGATGCCAAGGAGCCTGGCTGCTCGGGCCTGAACGTCGCCGCCGAGTTCCATGGCGCGTCGGATTAGGTGGAGTTTAATTTCGTCGAGAAACTCGTTCACTTTGAAGCCCTCGGACGGATCAGGGAGCGCGGACATGGGATTGGTCCGCATGGGCGCTTCGAATCGAAGGTCTTCAGGGTTGATGACCTTCCCGGGAGTCAGCATGGCGGATTGCTGGATGACGCGGCGAAGTTCGCGAACGTTACCTGGCCACGGGTAGCGGACGAGTTCGGTGATCGCTGCGGCGGTGAGGCGCTTCTGATTCTGGTGCCGTGCATTCCATGAGGTGAGCAGGTGGGCGGAGAGAATCGGAATATCGACCTTGCGGGAGCGGAGCGGCGGGATGGCGACACTGGAGCCGAAACGTTGGTAGAGATCCTCGCGGAAGGTGCCGGCCAGGACCATCTCGCGGAGATTCCGATGGGTGGCGGCGATGACGCGGACGTTTACCTTTACCGGACGGTTCGACCCGACAGGTTCGATTTCCCCTTGGTCGAGCACGCGCAGCAACTTCGCTTGGGCGGGAAGCGGTAGTTCACCGACCTCATCAAGGAACAGCACGCCCCGGTCGGCGGATTTAAACTTACCCTCGTGGTCGGCGGTAGCGCCCGTGAAGGCCCCTTTCTTGTGACCGAACAACTGGCTCTCCACGAGATTCTCCGGGATGCTGCTGCAATTCACGGTGATCATCGGACGGTTCGCCCGTGGACCGAGATGGTGGATGAATTGGGCGAAGTATTCCTTGCCGCTGCCGGTTTCACCAAGAAGCAGAACGTGGAAATCGTCGTATTGCGAGTAGATGAAAG
>JBIPND010000048.1:0-10234 GCA_044374015.1 Luteolibacter sp.
GTGGCCAAAGTCAATGGCTAGTTGTTCTTTGTAAGACTCTTTCATTCTCATTTCCAAGCCGGTTTATCCCGGCGCTTTCACTGACCCCATGGATCTGATGGCACGCGGGGATGGCGGCAAGGCGGTTTTCGAAACCGCCGAAGACCGGAAGGGTTTCCTGTTCCGACTGGGCAGGCAATCCCTGGATCGCACAACGGTTGGCGATGGGGCATTCAGGTCCGGTGAGTCGTCTGGTGACGGCCGCCGCCAAACCTCCTCCAACCCTGCGGGAATTGGCAAAGCTGGCCAAACTGTTGAAATGCGACACCTGACCCCATTTATGCGTTGGGGGCATCGGTTGTCAAAATGGAGACAGACCACTGATTGACTTGTCGCACCCTGTGGGTAGCCTTGCGCAACCTGTCCCTTTCCGGAGTCGGATGATGCATTTCACCAATCAGTTTCTCAGGTCGTGGCTGGCAGTGGTTTTCCCATTACTGTTGATGTCGGCACAGGGATTTCCGGCGACGTTGATCGAACAGGAGTTCGCTCTCACGGTGTGGGAAACCGAGGATGACCTGCCGAACAACGACGTTCACTCGCTCTGCTCAGATCACCGCGGCTTCCTGTGGGTCGGGACGGCGAGCGGGCCGATTCGCTTCGACGGGCATAAATTCCTACGCCCGGGAAAAGCCGACGAGTCATTTTTCGAGGCATCAACGGTTTACGCGATGGTGGAAGACGAGCCGGGAGAAGTCGTCTTCGTCCACGATCTGGACGCGCGGAACCGGTTGATGATCTCCGGGCCGCAGGGCATTCGCGAGCATCCGGCCAACGCCAGTTTGGCACCGCAGCAGCGGATTGACGCCGTTTTCCGCGAGCGGCAAGGCGTGCTGTGGATCCTTTCTACGGATCGGCATTGGATCCAGTGGCAGGAATCGGGGGTTCAAATATTCCCACCTGCCACGGCGATCTCCACCTCGCAGCCGGCTTCGATGGTGGTGGCGGATGGGCGGGTTTTCCTGGCGCGAGGTGCCGGGGTGGAAATCTATCATCAGGGGGAGCTGAAGCCGCTGGCAGGCCTCGCGCCGGGGCTGGCGGTGCTCGCCAAAGCTGGCACGGACGGCGTTTGGATCGCCGATCCGAAGAAACTCCACCGCTGGCTGGACGGCCGCCTTACCACCCAAGAAGCCCCGGCCCCACCGGATGGGACCTGGCCTCCGCGGATCATGCTGGAGTCCAGCGATGGCGGCCTCTGGCTTTCGTTTTGGAACGCGGGTTTGTTTCGCTGGAACGGCGATGAGCTGCACGAGGCACCGATACTCCATCGCTCGATCCGCTGCCTGCTGGAGGATCGCGGGGAAAACCTGTGGGTCGGCACCGCGGGCGGCGGCCTCCACCGGATCCGCCGCGCGCTTTTCGCGCTGTGGGCTCCCGGCGTCGCCGACACCATTGGCAGCGTTTGCGAGGATGGCCAAGGCAACCGCTGGCTCGGCAACGCCCGCGGGATCTGGCAGCTGCGCGACGGCGGCGCGGTGTCGGCCGGCTCGCCTCCGGAGTGGCCAGCCTACGCCAATGCGATTTGTGCGGACAAGGACGGGGCGCTGTGGATCGGCGGGTCCACCCGGATTTTCCGCAAGCGGCCAGGAAGCGGTGAATTGCCGGTGGCGATGCCGCCCGGTGAGATCAACCATGCCTACGCCCTCTTTTGCGCCCGTGACGGGGCGATGTGGGCCGGCTGCGAGACGGGGCCGCTGCTCCGCTATGGCACGGACGGCGCGCTGCAAACCTTCGGCCCGGAACAAGGTTATGATGGCACTTTCGCCCAGGTATTCGGCGAGGACGCGGACGGTAAACTGTGGGTGGGCACCCGCCGGGGCGGGCTCTTCCGCCTCGTGGACGGCCGCTTCCAAGCGGTCAAAACACCGCTCGAGGAATCCGGAACCGGCATTCTAACCATCACCCCGGGGGCTGATGGCGGGTTGTGGCTGGGGACGCGCGGCACCGGCTTCCTCCGCCTGAAAAACGGCGTCTTCCGCAGCGTCGGGAAAAGCAACGGACTGCCTGACGGTTTGATCGCCCAGACCCTGGCCGATGACGAGGGCAACTTCTGGGTCGGCTCCAGCAACAGTATTTTCAGCGTTGCCGTTGCCGACTTGGATGCCTGTGCGGATGACCTGAAACAATCCCTGCGTCCGGTGAAATTCGGCCGCACGGATGGGATCAACGGATTCTTCGCCACCGGTCAACGCCAGCCCTGCGCCTTCCGCGGCCGCGATGGCAGAATGTGGTTTGTCGGACGCAAGGGAGTGGTGACGCTCCACCCGAGCCATTCCAAGGGAGCCTCCGACCTTCCGGACACCTTCATTGAAGCGGTGGTGGCGGATCACGCCACCGTCGGGCCCGGCCAGTCGGTTTCCTCGGCGAACCGGCGCCTCGAGTTCCGGTTCACCTCGCCGACCTTCGTCGCGCCGGACGACCTGCGCTTCCGCTACCGGCTCGCCGGCTTTGAAGATGCCTGGAGCGAGTCCGCAGGCCAGCGGCTGGCGGTTTATCCCCGCCTCGCCCCGGGAAAGTATGTCTTCGAAGTCACGGCAAGCAGCCGCGCCAGGCGCTGGAACCCTGAGCCCGCGACCTTTAATTTCACCGTAAAACCCGTCTGGTGGGAGTGGTGGTGGCTACGCCTGTTAGTCGTGACAATCTCCGCTTTGACGGCCGCATGGATCGTCCGGGCTTGGTCGAACCGCCGCCTTCGACGGAACATGGAACGACTCAAGCAGGAGCAAAAGGTCGAGCGGGAGCGGGCGAGAATCGCACGCGATCTTCACGATGGCATCGGCTCCGGGCTGACCAAGCTGGGCTGGCTGGCTGGCGACCTCAAGGCGGAGAGCCGCGAGAGCACCGCCCTCCACGAGCAGTCCAATGAACTTTGCGCGGGGATCCGCGAGCTGGCGCGGGAACTCGACGCCGCAGTCTGGGCGGTAAGCCCCAAGCACGACACGCTGACCTCGTTGCTGGCCTACCTCTGCGAGTTTGCGGCGGAACATTTCAACCGGACCCCCATTCGCTGCCGTGTCTCGACACCTGACTCACTGCCCTCCGGCCCGGTAGCCCCGAACGTGCGCAACCACCTGTTCATGGCCACGCGCGAGGCGCTCAACAACGCGCTCAAGCACTCACGCGCGGCGGAGGTGCACCTGAATATTTCCTATCAGAATGATATCCTGGAAATCGAGGTGGCCGACACCGGAAGTGGCTTTGATCCGGCGCGGGTGAAACGGGTCACAGGTCATGGCTTGCAAAACATCAAGGACCGGATGCGCGAGATCCAAGGCCGGGCGGAAATCACCAGCACCTCGCAAGGCACGCGGGTGCGGCTGATCCTCCCGCTGGCCCGGCAAGCCATGACCGCCTAGCCGAGAAACCGCAGGATGGCTTCGGTCTTCGAGCGGACATGGAGTTTCTCGTAGATCTTGCGGATGTGGAAGCGCACGGTGAAAAAGCTGATCGATAGCTGGTCTGCGATTTCCTTGGCGAGATACCCCTTTGCCAGCAGCCCGAGGATTTCCTCCTCGCGCTTGGACAGCAGTTCACTGGTCTTGGTGCTCTTGCCGCTCTGCTGGCGGAAGGACTCGACGACCAGACGCGCGATGCCCCCGCTCATGGGAGCGCCGCCGTTGCGCACGAGGTCGATGGCTTCGAGAATTTCCTCGCGGGAGGTCCGCTTGAGCAAGTAGCCGCTCGCGCCCGCCTTGAGCGCCTCGAACACATGCTCGCTGTCCCCGAAAACCGTGAAGACCAGCACCTGGGTTTCCGGAGAGGCATCACGCACCGCCCGAGTGCAATCGATCCCGTTCATGCCGGGAAGCTGGATGTCCATCACCACCACCCGCGGCTTCAATTTGGACACGCCGACGAGCGCCTCCTCGCCATTCTCATAGGCGGCGAGGAGCTCAAGTCCCGGGGCATCGGCCAGCACCCGGCTGAGCATTTGGCGGATGCCCGGGTCATCCTCCACAATCACGACACTTGTGGTTTTGGCAGCCATCACTGAAAGAGTTCTAGGTTGCGGGCCGCGAGGCGTAAAGAGGGATCTATTCCGGAGAGTCCGGATAAGTCGCCCCGGCATTCTCATCGGTGATTTCCGCGCTGTTGCGGAACGGATCATAGTAGCCGATCCCTTGCGCATCCAGCCACCGCAGTTGGGGTTCAAGCCGGGATTGGAAGCAGGCGAAATCCTTGTTCCCCGCCACCGTCCATGCCGCTTCGGCCAAGGCGATGAGGCGCGGCCATGTCATGAAATCCCGGCGGGACTGGGTGATCGCCGTTTCCGTCCACAGGCAGCCCTGGATGCCGAGAACCTTGCTCTCTTGCGCTGCGGAGAGTCCCAGCGCGGCGGGAAACAAGTAGGTCTGATCAAGGGGGACGAAACCCTTCCAGCGCCGCCCCGCCAGGTGGCTGTCATGCTGCACAAAGTCGAAATAACAGGGAAGACGCGGGCAGAGAATCACCGGGTAGCCGTCGTTGATCGCTTGCTGAAGCACCTCCGGCTTGTCATGCCGCCACCACCAGACCAGCGTCTTGTGAGTGGATGGGCCACGCGCGACAATCTCGTCCCAACCACCGCTTTTGAAGCCAAGGTTGTGGATGGTGGTGGCCATGCGGCGGTTGAACCAAGCCTCGACCGCCGCAAGATCCGCTAGATTCTCGGTCTTCATCAAGTTCTGGACCTCGGGAATCCGGGGCCAGTGATGCCAGCCAAAGTGGACCTCGTCGCCGCCGGAATGGATGACCTCCGCATCCGGGAAGAGCGCTGCAACCTCGGCGAGGATATCGTCGAGAAATTCCAGGGTTTCCTGCTTTCCCGGATTGAAGGTGAAATGGGGCCATTTCCGCGGGTCGGCCTTGCTTTGATAGCCTCCGCCGTCGTGCTGAGGGTACGCTCTAACAGCTGCATCGGCGTGACCGGGCATGTCGATTTCCGGGATGATGGTGATGGCGCGCTGCTTCGCGTAGGCGACGATTTCACGGATTTGCTCCTGGGAGTAAAACTCGGCCGGGGCATCCGGCCGCCGGTCGGTCTCGCTGCCGCGCGCGCCGATGCGCGTGAGTTCGGGGTATTTCCTGATCTCGATGCGCCATCCCGCCGAGTCCGTTAGATGCCAGTGCAGGCGGTTGAGTTTGAACCGCGCCATCGAGTCGAGGAGGCGCTTAACTCCGGCCATACCGGTGAAATGGCGCGACTCATCCAGCATGAAACCACGCCAGGCGAAACGCGGTGAATCGACGATGTTGCGGCAGGAGATGCGGACGGGCCTTGTCCCGACTTTCTCCGTAGCCCGCTCGATGATCTGGGCCAGTGTTTGTAAGCCATAGAAGTGTCCGGCGCGGGTGGCGGCGTGGATGTTGATCCCATCGGGGGTAATCCGGAGCACGTAACCTTCATCCTTCGGATCCGGATCGTGGTCCGGGAGCTCCATTTCAGATAGAAAGTGAATGGCAGCGGGAGAGCCGGAGACCGCAGCGGCAGCATGGATTCCAGCGCCGGACAGAATCCGGAGGTAGAGGCTGGTTTCCGAGGGTGGCGCGGATACGGCGGAGGTTTTGGGAAATACAAATTCACCGGGCATTGCCCTGTCATCCGCCGGCAAAGGAATGACATCGGCCTTGGCAGCGGGAGAGATGGCCCATAGAAAAACAAGCAGCAGGCGTTTCACAACTTACGATGAAAAGATATCCTTGGCGGTTGGTGGTGCATCCGGACGGTCTTACAGGTTGATGAGTTTTGGTGGAGAGATGCTATTATCATAAGCGGTGGAGAACCCGGCTTTCCTGAGAGCTCCCTTGTCGAGGGCGCTGGCGGAACCATCGAGAAAAAACGCGTGTGCCTTGCCTTGGTTGCGAAGCCCCGGAAGTTCCGAACTGCTGATGCCAACCCGGAAGATTTCCTTGCCGGAGGCTGTCGAGGAATCCAGCAGGATCGGATAGGATTCGGGCCGCTGGACCGAGGCAAGCGAAAGGACCCTGCCGTTGCTGCCGTCCGGCCTGCCGTTGTCCACCTGCCACTGCACGCCGAACTCGGGGACTGCGGTGAAATTGACCGCATAGCAATCCCAGTGGAAATTCACGGGGGCCAGCTTTTTGGAATTCCAGTGCATGAGGTCGGCCCGGTTCTGAGATTGGTTGTTCCAGGTTTCCCGGGGGTTTCCGAAGTAATCGCGGATGATGTTGTAGGCCCGCTCGTCGAAGCTGCCGCTGGCACCGCCGCTGAAGAGGCTGAGGCGGTTGTTTCTCTCCTGAGCTTTGGTCATGAGGATGATTCCGCATTGGCGCAGGTTGGACATGGCCGTGGCGGATTCAGCCCGCGAGATCCCTCTCCGGATGAACCCTGTCGTGATCACGGCCAGGACGACGATGACCAATATAACAACCAGCAGCTCAACCAGTGTGAAGCCGGCGGGACGGGATGGCGATCCGGAAGATTTCGAGTTCATGATCCTGGAGGTTGGTTTCAACGACGTCTGCGCAGCAAGCCGCCCAATCCGAGAAGGGAAAGCAGGGCGAGAGAGGGTTCCGGCACGGCCATCAGCGCGACATCATTGCCGCCGGTGAAACTGTTGGAGATGGAGTCCGCAGCATAGGTGATCCTGAAGCTGGAGCCGCCTTGTGAAAAGATAGAGTTTTCGGCAAGGCCGGTGAAGGTGCCGGTGACGGCGTCCGACCCGTCGTTCAGGATCAAGAAAAACAGATCATTCTCCAATGGCGAATAGCCAAGGGAAAGACTGAGCATACCACTGAGATTCACGGTTCCTAGGACTGCGATCTGGTCATAATCCTCGCCTGCGGTGGTGCCGCTGAGTTCGGCGAGATAGGTGCCACCACTCAAGGCGAAGTCTCCGGTGTCCAGGACTCCCGGGCTGTTTCCGGGTGCCACGGTGCCGCCGGTGCTCACGGTGAGCGCACCGATGGTGCCTGAGCCTTTGAGCGTGCCGGTTCCGCTCACGGTGAAAGCGCTATTGGCGGCGCTGCCGCTGGTACCATCGCCGACGATCAGCGTTCCCGCGGTGACGCTGGTGGAGCCGGAGTAAGCGTTCACACCGCTGAGGGTGAGCGTGCCTGCGCCGGATTTCGTCAGGCCGCCGTTGCCTGTGACGATGCCGGAGAAGGTGCTGCTGGACGCGCCACCGACCGTGAGGGTGCCGGTGGCGAGATCCACGCTGCCGGCTCCTGCCAGGGACCCGATGGCCTGGCTCGCGTTGATGGTGAGCGACGCGCCCGAGGCGACGGTGATCGCGTTGCCCGGGCTGAAGCGGTTCGCGGTGGCGGCGGTCGTGACGGCCCCTTCGTTGATGAAGAAGCCGCCGGTGAAGGAGCTGAAGGCATTAAGCAGCAAGGTGCCTGCACCGGTCTTGGTGAGACTTCTGCTACCCGAGATCGGCGACCACATGGTTAGGGTGGTGGCAGCAGCGGTCTCGATGGTTCCTCCGCCAGCCCCGAGCTGGGTGCCGCGGGTGCCGCCGATGGTGAAACTGGCGGAGCTGGCAAGGGTGCCGCCGTCGAGGATCAACTGGTCGGCCACGTTGGAGCCGGGGCTGGCACCGAGGCGGTTGTCGGCGTTGATGCTGAGGGTGCCGCCGCTGACGGTGGTTTTGCCGGTAAAGGTGCTGGCGCCGCCAAGGGTGAGTGTGCCGGCACCGGCTTTGACAAGGTTGAGGACGCCGGATCCGGCGGCGATCACGCCGGTGAAGGCGCTGCTGGAACCGGTGCCACCAACGGTAACAGTGGCAGCCGTGGAGGATGAGTTTTTGAGCGTGCCAGCACCGCTTAGGGAGCCGAGATTCGCGTTTACGCCGTGGAGTTCCAGTGTATTGTCAGCGGCGATTTCCCAAGCTGCGGCCGCGCTGCCGGCAGAGGCGGCGCCGATGCGGATGGTGCGACTGCTGCTGGCGGTGCCGCCGTTGATGCGCGCGGTGCCTTGGAAGCCGCTGTTGTCGCCCGTCAAGGTGATCCGGTCGATGAGGCGGGTGGTGTTGTTCGCCTTGAAATCGATGGTGCCCGTGCCGGTGATGGCTGCCGAGATGTCGCGCTGGAACTGGGTGGTGGAGGTGGATGTGGAAGTGGTGGCGTAGATGATCTCGCTGGTGGTGGCGGTAGTTGCGACAATCGTACCGCCGATGTTGAGATCGCCGATGGTGGTGCCGTATGAGATATTGAAACGCCCGCCGTTGAGGGTGATTCCGCCATTCCAAATCACCGCGTCCACCGAGGTCTTGGTCACGCCACCGGCGCTGAAGGTGGTGGCGATGTTGTTTTGAACCGACAGGCTCGCAGCACTGTCCACTTGAATGTTGGCACTGGAAGCAAGCCCGGTCACGCGGGTGCTGTTCGCCCCGAGTTGAACGGTTCCCGCCGTGATTTTAAGAGTGCCGTTGGCAATGCCATAACCGTTGAGGACATTCAAGGTGCCCACGCCGGATTTGGTGAGTTCGTGGCCACCCAAGTCCAAATCGTAAAGCAGGCCATTGCCATTGGAAGTCCCCCAGCCATCGATGCTCAGGGACCGGGTGCTGGCGACATTCCATGTCTGATTGGCGGCTAGGGTCGTGCGGGCACGGATCGTTAGATTTTGCGCGGCGGCACTCATGTCGATGCCGGCGGAGCCAATTGTCAGGATGTTGCCACTTGTCCCGGTTCCCGTATTGTAAATGCCGACGCCTGCGGTTGGGTTGACGACCTTGATGCCCTGCCACGAAATATTGCCACCGATCGCCGGATTCAGGCCGGATGTGAGGGTGGAATTGAACACCGCGACATCGCCGCTTCCCGGAGCGGTGCCTCCGACCCAACTGGTGCCGAGGTTCAAAGCATTGGCGTCGTTCGTCTTGACGATTTCAATCGCACCCGCCAGCGAAACAGTGGCGGACCATGCGACACAGAAAGAAAATAGATTGCGTGATTTCATAGGGAATCAGATGGGATGTGGGTCTCAGGTCAGTGGGATTCGGACAGGCGCATGAAGCCCTTTCCGGTCAATCCGGTTGAAGCATCCAACTTGAAGGAATGATAACTAAATCCGGCAGGCGGAGTAAGCGGCCATCCTGATGGAATGACCAAACCGGTGCCCGACACGTCAGATGTGAAATCAGAAAGATCCAACGATCCCTCCACCCCGCATTCGATCCCTTCGACCGTGGTCGAAGGACTCGGTGTTCCGGAGAAAACGGTGGATTCTCCGCGGATGGCGAGAGATAGAACGAGCTGGTTGCCGCTGGTTCCGACCCATAACATTCCCCGGTCGCTGGGTGATGTGGGGTCACCGCCGATGAGGAACTCGATGGCATTGTTCACGCCATCATTGTCGGGATCCGCGCCCTTGGTTTTGTCATTCGGGTCGGTTAGGGAAGTGAAACCGTCAATCCATTCGGCAAAGGCGTCGGCCGATGTTGCGTTGGTGCTGGTGAGGGTGATGGCATTCGAATCCGCGTAGGAAAGGCTGAATTCGTTATCGCCGATGAGGACGGTGGAATTCTCGGGTAGATCCTTGAAGGTGCCGCTCAAGCTGCCGGTGTAGGTGGCGAGGGTCAGCTTCGCTCCGTTAGGGACGATTCCGGGTGCGACGGCGATGTCGGCCAGAACCAGCAAGGCGTCGGCGTCGAGGGTGAGGTTCCCGTTCACGGCCAGGGTGTCGCTGGTGGCGGCGGCGGAATTGATCTGGATGGTCAGGCTGGAATTGGCGGCCATGGCGACGGCGTCCGTGCCAAGCGTGCCGATTCCCGCAGTGCCGGGGGCGATGTTGCCGGCAACGGCGAGGCTTTGGCCTTGGACCGTGCCTGATCCGGTGAGGGTTTGCGTGGCGAGTATTCCAAAGGCTGAGGCCTTCGCGGAAAGGTCGAGCGTGGCATCCGCCCGGACACTGATGGTCGGGGAATTGGAAACCGATCCGTCCGCACCCAGTGTGAGCGTCCCGGCCAGGACCGTGGTAGTGCCGGTGTGGGTATTGGCGGCACCGAGTGAGAGCGTTCCCAGCCCGGATTTCGTTAGGGCATCCGCGCCGATGGCGCTGCCGCCGAGGTTGTCGGAAATCACGCCGTTGTGGGTCGCTGTTTTGTTTTCGGCCACCTCGATGATGGCGTTACCGGCTGCCGTCGGGCTGCCGGCGTAGATGCCGCGGGCGGTATTGAGGGTGAGGTCCTCGGTGCAGATGAGCGTGCCGGCGATGATCAACTGACCGGTTCCAGTGGCCTCTCCCAGATTG
>JBIPND010000049.1:0-10229 GCA_044374015.1 Luteolibacter sp.
GGGGGCTTCAGCCGCGCGCCCCTTGGTATAGAGTCCATCCCGCGCCCCGGCGGTGAGGGTGACCCCATCGATCAAGTTGATGCTCGCGCTGGTCGCGTTCATGGGGTGAAACGCCTGCCGACCCCCATCCAGAATTCCGCCCGAGAAGGAGCTGAAGCCGCTTTCGCCCATCAACACCACCTGGGTTTTTGGCGCTTCTTTGCGATAGGGTGGTTCTGTCGGAATTCCTAGATCCGATAGAATACGGCCTTTTAAAATCACGCAGGTGTTGGCAGGCAGTCGCAGCCCATTGGGATCGCGGGAAACATATTCACCGTCCAGATTCAGAACGATCACTGCGTTCGGATTTGCCGCGCGCGCTTCATCCACGGCTGTTTGCACCTGAGCCACGTCCACGGGAATGGCTTTGGTTTTGGTGGATTTATTTTTCCCGGTGACGGGGTCGCTCGTTTCCGTGACAGTCACCTTGCCTCCCGGAACCGTTAGGTCGAAGCGTGCCAGGCCCGGGACGATGACGCTGTCCTGATGGGGGTTGTTGAGGGTGGGAGGATTGAAGAAACTGAGGTTGGGCGTGACGGGCGGCGGAACTAGCCCCGGGTTGGCGACCAGGAAGACTTTGCCGCAAGTCGGCCCGAGGACCACATTCCCGGTCCAATCATTTTTGAAGAGTTGGTTATGCTTTCCGTTAATCGTGATTTTCTGACCGGTGGAGGTGCTCCGGTTTTCGCTGACCAATACCCCCGAACTGGTAGCGCTTAGCTCCAGGGTCTCGATGTCATTGATGGTATTGCGGGTGATCACACCGCGATCCGACCCTGACTGGATTGCGCGGCCGTTGGTTTGGAAATGATTTCCCGCCACGATGCTGCACCGGGAACTGATCAGCAGGGCGGTGCCTTGCGAACGAGTGAAACGATTGTCCAAACACATAAACCCGGCCGACTGCTCCACCTGAAGTCCGACTCCGTTTTTATCGAAACTGCATCGAGTGACGCTGCACGCCTCATTGACCTGATCGGCATTGCGGCCTCGTAGCTGGATGGCGGCCCCGGCGCAGCCCTCCACGCGCAGGTGGTCGATATTGATCCGCGCACCATCGGTAATCTTAATGCCCACGATGGGGAGACCGGAGCCCGTGATCAGTGCGGGACCGGTGCCGACCGAGGAGACGGAAATCTGCTCGCCGGTGATTTCAATCAGACTGTGGGTAGTCGCACGACTGGAGGCACTCAAGCCTCCCGCCGACATGAAGCGCAGGCTCATGCGAGAGCCGAGCAGCAAGGGTTTTTGAGTGACCTTGATGACACTCTGTGCTTCGAGGATAAGGTGGGCGGTGGGATTGAGCTTGCGGGCGTGGTCAATCAACTGCTGGGCGTCGCGCAGCGCCCCCCCGGGCAAATTGATACGGACGACTGATTCGTCGCTGTGCGTGAGGTAGGGGGCTTCCGGCGGAGTGAAAAAGCCCGGTGCGGCCTCCACAGACAATGCAATGGGGCCGAGACCCGCAAGAAACAGGAGGCAAAGCGTCCGAAAACAGTGGAGGTGATGCATGATAAGATCCAATTAGATTTTATGCTGCAAGTGAGGAATGGAGATGCGTTCCACTTAGGGCTTGGCAAGGTAGGATTGGAGTTGGGTGGCGACGGCCTGGCCGAGAACCTCGTAGCCAGGGTCGAAGAAGTGCACATTGTTAGGGCGCTGTAATTCCGCGAGGCGATTGACCACGGTGGCATGGAGGTCGATTGCCGGGATGCGGTGTTTCCGGATGATCTCGGCTGCGTTCCGGTTCACACGCTCACATTGCTCCGGGCTGTATTTTTCTTGGTTGTTGTTGTCGGCCGGAGGTGTCGAGGTGGCCCACACCAGTTTTGCGCCGGTTTTTTGGAGCTGGGCGATGATGGCTTCCAGGCTGGCTGCGTAGGCAGCGGGCGGATTGGCGCGATCATGGATCCCAAAATTAAACAGGATGATATCCCATTTGCCGTCGCCCAGCCAGGCGGGTAGTTTGGGAAGGGCCCTGAGGGCCGGGCCACAATTGGCCGGGGCGCGGTGGATGTTGGCTTTGCCCTTCAAGGCGTCTTGAACCGGTAGGGTATAACCGCGCGAAATGGAATCGCCGATGATTAGAATGCGAGGGAGGGCAGGATCGTCGGCCACGAAATCCCACGAGGTGCGCTTGCCTGCGAGTTTGTCCTTTTTGTAGGCAGGTAGATAAAAGTCGCCAAGGTTATCTTCCAGCGTTTTTTCCCACGCGGCTTCGGCAGCAGTCATGGCGGCCTTACGCTGCGCGTCAGCCTCAAGGTTATACGTCGCGGCTGATTTCTTCTTCGACAGTTCGGCCGCATTGGATGGCTCTTGGGCGGAGCCGAGCGTGCCTCCGCATGCGAGGGCGGCGGTCATGAGCAGCGACCGGTAGAATGATTGAGAATGGTGCATGGTTTTGGGAGTGAAGGCTTGGGTCGATCAGGATTTGGTGGAAGTCGGAGTGGGTTGCCTGGAGGCGGATGGCGGTGAGGTTGAGCGATTGTCGACCGACTAGCCCAACGGCGGCCCATTAGCATCGGCGCTCAGGCAAGCGCCACTCGACGCTGTGGCCGGGCCGCCTCTCTTGGGTCATCGACTGCCGGCGGCGGCAAGGCGCCGGCTGACTTCTTGCATGCGTTGTAAGTGAATGCCGGAGATCAACCCGTCGCGGTCGGGCGGGACGTTGAGCAGATAATTCGCGTTGCGTTCGTGGCAGAGTCGGATCGTCGCGGCGATCAGGTCGGCGGTTTGCAGGTCGTCCGCGCCCAAGTTGGGGTGCCAGAACCAGCGGGACCGGGTCTGGATGGTGTCGCAAACTTCCGCGGGGTCGGTGTTGCCTGCGGGCGGCAGCGAGCCAACGTGACCGGGCAGGCCGTGGGCACTGCTGGCCTTGCCTATCGGATTGAGCGGCCACTCATAGCTCATGGCATCGCTGGTTTTCAGGTCGTGCGAATTGTTGCCGATGAGGATGCAGTCCGGCGCGAGCTGGTGAACGTGGTTCTTGATCTCCAGCCAGTTCTTGAGGGTGTATTTATTGCTGAACTGGTCGATCCAGATCAGGTCGGGCCGGTAGTTGGTTACCAACTCGGCGAGTTGTTTCTTGATGAACCCGGCGTAGTCGCCTTCGGCTTCGGGAGGCAATCCGTGCAGGTCGGACTTGCCCGCGGGCAGCACGTTGCCGTATTTTCCCGAGTAGTCTCCAGGGAAGCAATAGTAGAGGCCGACCTTGATCCCTCGGGCGCGAAACGCCTCCACGAACTCACGCACCAGATCGCCTTTGCCCTCGCGGAAATGCCGGAAACTCTGGACGCCGTGCTTGGTATAAGCGCTTGGCCAGAGGCACCAACCCCCGGTGTGTTTGACGGTGAGAATTGCGTATTTCATGCCGGCGGCTACTGCGACGTCGGCCCATTGACCGCAGTCGAGTTTGGCGGGCGCGAACAATTCCGGGTCCTCATAGCCACTGGCCCATTCGCTGTCGGCGAAGGTGCTCATGTCGAAGTGCAGGAAGAGGCCCAAGCCCGCATGGGCGAACCATGGCGCGACTGGCCGTGCTGGCTGCCCAACGGCTTCCTTGGCTTGCTGGCCATGCGTCGAAGAAGATAGGCAGGCCAAAACAAAAGCGGTGATCTGTAATCGTTTGGTGATGTATTTCATAAATAGCATTGTCTGGTTAGATTGCATGCACAAAGGTCCACAGGTTTCCGGGCAGGTCAGGGTGTCTGGGCGACGGCGCGGAGGAACGCGCGGGTGTGCTGCGCGCCGGGGGTGGATGATGCCCGGAAGCTGTGGTAGGTCCAGCCTGAGGAAAGCGCGGGCATTCCGGTTTGAATCGCGACGGCGTCGGGGCCGGTGACTTCGGCGATGGGGAGGTTCCACGATGATAGATCGTCGGCACCCTGGATGCGGTAGATCAGTCCGTCGATGGGTGATGAAACCTGTTCGGTGTTACCGCTGAAGGTGGCTCCGCCGCGCACGGGCAGGATGAGCGTGAAGAACTCGCTGCCGGCGATGGTGGCAAGCTTGGCGGTAATTTTCCCGTTGGCGGTGCCGGAGAGCGGGTTTCCGTCGAAAGCGAACTCGCCGCGGTTATCCAGACCGTCGTGGTCGGGATCGAGGGATGGGTCGTCGTTCACGCCAGCGGTGAGGCCTGCGGAGGATGCCCATGTCGCGTAGGCGGTGGGAGCGATGACGGCGAGGGACAGGATGGCGGTGGTTTCGCTGAAGGTCCATGTGTTGGCCCCCTCGGTGCGGGTCCAGGTGCCGGCCGTCTTGGTGAATCCGGGGATGGTGAAGGTGGTTCCGAAGGTGGTGTTGAGATTGGCGATGTTGACCAAGCTCCAAGTGTTGCCGTCCTGGATCGCAGCACTAGTTAGATCGATCATGAACAGGCCGTTGAGCGACAGGTTCGTGGTGCCGCTGCCGGTGCCGGGACGGATGAGCGGGGTGGTGCTGGTGTTCATTCCATCCACGATTCCGGCGGCTCCGGGTTTGATGGAGAGGATGGCGGTGCTGCTGAAGTTAACGGAAAACGGTGAAGTCGTGCTGGTGCGGGCAAGGACCATGGAGCCGAGGTGGTTGCTGAGATCACCGTGGACATTGACGACCGAGGCGACAGCACCGCTGTTCACGTTGAAGTTGAGGGTGTTCGGTGCATTGGTGCTTCCACCGACGACGGGGCCGCTCAGGTTGACGGTGGCTCCGTTGTTGCAAAGCAGGTTGGCGCTGGTGCCGGTGAGCGTGCATTCCACGTCGTAGGAACCGCTGGCGAGACGGAGGGTGGTGTTGGTTGCGAGCTCGATTTCAGTTCCGCTGCTACCGATGGAGCTGCTGTCGTTGGTCTGGAAGGTGCCGGTGGTTAGAATCCATTTTCCGGTGAAGTTGCTATTGTCACCACGGAACCAGTAGGAGGTGTTGGCGGAGAGGCTGATGTTGGAGTTTCCGTGAACCGCCGCCAGGATGTTCCACGCGGTGGTGCTCGTGCTGGTCCATGTCTGGTGGCTGTTGCCCACATCGATCACGAGATTGGAGCCGAGCCGGGCGGGAGCGGAGCTTCCAGAGATTCCGGAACTCCCGAGGTGGATGGTGAAGGCATTGCCGCCGGAGATGGGATTGATCTCAACTCCGCTGGTATCAAACCGCATGCCTTTCCATGCGAAAACGCTGTTGACGGGCGCGGTGTAGATTCCCGGTTCGTCGAACAGCGGGATGAATTCGGCGAGAGGCGTTCCGTTCGGAATGATGTCGATGCCGTTGATATCATCCCAGGTGCTGCCGAGCTCGAGGGCGGTGGAGGCTCCAGTGGTGGTGACTTGGGTGAGGGTGGGCGTGGAAACTTCCAGAGTGAGAACGCCGGTGCTCTCGGTGAAGGTCCATGTGTTGAGCACATCGACGAGGGTCCAGACGTCCGGCGAGGTTTCGCTGAAGCCGGCGACACTGAAGTCGGGTCCGAATGACGTGGTGAGAGTGGCGGCATCAATGATGATCCACGAGTTGCCGTTGCCCATCGCCGCAGCATTGCAGTTGAGGATGAAGCGGCCGTTAGCGACCAGCTTGCTGTTGGATGAATCGAGTCCGCGGATTCGTTGGCTCACGCCGTTTCCGCCGATTACGAAGGTGGCGGTGGAGTGCTGGCCCAACTCGAGGGTCATGCCTGCGGGTTTGTTGTCGATGATGGTGTCGCCGTCATGCAGTAGGTCGGCGGTGGTGCTGGTGCTGGTGCCGTTGATGAGGATCTTCCCATAACCTGCATTGGACGTGATGATGAGATCGCCGGTGCCGGTGACGTCGCCGGTTCCGGAGGCGGATCCCGCGGTGTAGGAGGAAAATGTGCCGTTGTCGGTGCTATTACCGCTGGTCATGAGCCTGCCGCTGCCGGTGATTTCAAGACGGATGCGGTCATAGACGGAGTTGCTGAGGCGGACGCCTCCGTTGTTGAGGAGTTGGCCGGTCGCGCCCGCGCTGCCGGACCAATTGGCGTTGGCATCGGGATGGATGATGCCGCCATCGGCGCGCCAGATGCCGGTGAAGCCGAAGTTTGATCCGCGAAGCCACATGCGGCTCGGGTGGTTGTAGGTCACGGTGGCGGAACCACTGATGACGGACTGGATGTTGGGCAGCTCCACACTCCAGGTCTGGTGGTTGGATCCGAGGTTGAGGGTGAGTCCGGTGCCGAGGCGGTCGATGTTCTGGGTGCCGGAGATGCCGCCGATGCCGAGGTGGATGGTGTAGGCGTTGCCTCCGCTCGCGGGGTTGATCTCCAAGATGCCGGTGGCATCGCTTTTCAAACCGCGCCAGTGGAAGGTGCTACCGGCGGGCGCGGTGTAGGTTCCAACCACATCGAACACGGGAACGAAGAGATTAGCGGCGGTATTGTTAGGAATGATGTCGTTGCCGAGGAAGTCGTCCCAGGAGCTGCCCAGATTCATGTCGAAGGAAGCTCCGGTGGTGGTGACGGTTTCAGAAACGGGCGGCACGGTGCCCGAAACCACGGGCGATGTGGGACCGGAGCCGGTTTTATTGATGCCGGTGACGGTGTAGAAATACGGGGTGCCGGTGTCGGCGGAGGGATCCTGCCAGGAGTTGCCGGTGACGGTGGCGACGAGTTGGAATGGCCCACCGGACGAGGTGGCGCGGCGGATTTCATAACTCAAGGCATCCGCCGATGCGGTCCATGAAAGCCGCATGAACGGCGCGGCGACACTGCCGGAAACGCTGATGCCGGCGGGAACCGGCGGCGGCGCGAAGATGATGTCGAGCCGCGGTGAACTGACGGTGTGGGGCGGCGTATGTGAGACGACCTCGGAACTGGTGACGTTGAAAAACAGACCGGTGTTATCGAGATCATCCAACGAGAGGCTGACCAGGCCGCCTGCGGCGAGGCGGGTGTTCACGTGGGCGGTGAGGTTCACCGGGACGTAGAGCGGTTCCCAATTGCGCGTGGAGCCCTGGACCTGGAAGGTGGCGAGAGTAGCTCCAAGCGCGGGGGCATTCGCCGCCGTGATGGGACTCGGCCCGGTGCTTGACCAGCTCCCGGTGACTTCCTGGACGGCGATGTTCCACAAGCGGTCCTCGGCTGCACCGTAGAGATGCAGGATGGCCTGTTGGACAGTGCGCCCGGCATGGGCGGATAGATCGAATTTGAAATAAGGTCTTCTTGCGCCCGAAGCGCTCTCGCGGAGGATCAAGGTGTTCGCCCCGGAGAAGTCAGCGGTGGAGCCAGCCTGCGTGTAGGTGTCTTCGCTGGCGACGAAGGGTGTGGCTCCCGGCGTGACGGGTTGTTTCACCACGTCTTCGAACGATTCGGAAAGGATCGCCTCATCGACGTAGGCAAAATTCTCATCCGCGCTGGTCTTGCGGACGAATGCGGTGACCGTGTGGCTTCCGGCAGGCAGGGTGAAACTAACAAACATGCGGGTCCACCTCTCGGTGCCAACGACGAAGTTCGCACCGGTGGTGCTGACGACGGATTGATCCGGCAGGCGCACGCCCGTTTCGAAAGTCTGGTCCGCCGCAGTGGCTCGCACCCAGAGGGTGAACGCATAGGAACGCCCGCCTGACACATCCATCACCTGCTGCGACACTCCACAGGCACCGCGACCGAGGCGCAGGGAGCCATACGGCAGATAAGCAAGATCCTCTGGCGGCCAGTTCCAGCCCGGGGATTGGTAACGGGAAACATGGCCGCTCTCGGTGATCCATGGGAAGAGGGTGGAGTTGCTGAGCGGGTCGTCGAAGCTGCCGTTGCGCAGAAGGTTTGTATAACGGGAGATGCGGAAGTCGGCGGGCCAGTCGTAGGTGATGACTGGCTTGTTAGTGAAATCGTGCCCGGCCTTCCATGCGGGCTTGCCGGATTCGTAGGCACCGAGATCGGGAGCGGTTCCGGCAAAGCCATTGGTGACGCCGTCGATCGGAGTGCCGGCATCGATCGCGGGGGAACCGGGTTTGAGGGTGAAATCGTAGTTTTCCGGTTGCTCGAGCGAATCCAGCGGGAGGCCGCTGGTATCGTTGAAGACGGTGGCCGTATTGGCGTGAACCTTGTCCAGATAGAAGCCCGCGGGCTGGCCGGGAATGGGATCGTAGGAATAACCATAAAGATTGTTGAGATACATGCTGCCCGCGAAGTCGGTGCTCGTGCCTTGCCGCTCGGACTGGCGTTTCAGCGGATCGGCGGGGCCGGTGCCATAGTCCGCCCAGCGGTAGCTGGTGTTGTTGAACACGAGCAGGCCGTTCTTCGGCGTGCCGAATGCATTGACGTGGGAGATATTGTGGTGGACGAGGTAATACGAAGCACCGCTGTCTAGATAGATGCCATAGGTGTGCTTCAACTTCCGGTAATCGGTCAGGAAGCGGTTGTAAGCGATTTCGGTCATACCGCCGTTGAAGACGGTGTAGATCATCCCCATGTCCGTGGCACGCAGGGGGCCCTCGCTGAAATCATTGTGCACGATGCGGCAGCGCGTGGTGGTCGATAGATTCAGGATGGAATCGAAGGAGCGTGAGAACGTGTTATAGGCGAGCAGGTGCTCGCTGCCCTGTAGGTAGGCCATGCGACGGCGGCCGCTGATTTCATGGAAGCGGTTGTTCACAAGACGCTGGCGGGTGCCCGTGACTTCCACCGAGCCTTCGAGGCTGTCGGTGAATTCACTATCGCTGATTTCATTGTTAGCGCCAGTGAGAAGGCTGACGCGGGTGGCGTAGCGCATGGTGATGCCGTTGACGACGCAAGCGGTGGTGCTGCCATCACTGCGGATGCTGCCGCCGGTGACGCGGACGTTTTCGAGACGAATGTGACTTCGTCCGGAGAGGTTGACGGTGATGTCGCGGGCGGGGGATTCGATCACGAGGATGGAGGGATCCACGCCGCCGGGGGGCCTGAGATGGAGTTTGCCGGTGGTGCTGTCATAGGCCCACTCGTTGTCAGCATCAATCAGGCCGCGTGATCCCTGGAGTTCGTAGCGGAAGCTGGTGGATGACATGAATTGGCCGGCGTCGGAATAGTTGAGCATGCCGTCCAGGGTGATGGACTTGGTGGCCGGATTGAAGGCGGTGGCCTTCTTGGTGCCGTAGGACCAGTCGCGATACCAATCCTTGTAGGCGACACGAGCCCCGTCGAGCCAGTCGGCGGGCAGGTCACTCGGCAGTGCGGTATCCGTGATCGTGTCATGGCCGGCGGGAACCGCACCGCTGTTGCTGGCGGAGGTCACGGCGCCGCGCGGCGACTCGAGGATTTCCCATGAATTGTGATTGGGCCAACGCGCCTCGGTGGCGGACATGCCGTTGATGAGGACGTGGAATTTCGCAGGCGAGGAAACGGCGGCTTGATAGATGCCGTTTCCTTCTGGCGTCCAGCCGCTGACGACATCATAGCCGCTGATGGTCACATCCTCGTTGGGATATCCGGCGAAGGTGATTGGATTTCCGGGCTGCCCGGAGTTGGCAGGCGCGAAGGTCTCGCGGTAAGTGCCGCCACGGAGGAGGATGACATCGCCGGGCTGGGCGGATTGTCCGGCGCGGGCGATGGTGCGGAAGGGCTGCTCGGCGGTTCCCGGATGGGTGTCGGAACCGGTAGTCGGATTGACATGATAATCGCCGCTCACGACAGGGTCGCCGGAGACGCTAGCGATCAGGGCGGACGCGAGCGCAAAAAGCAGGAGGGCTTGGTGGGTTTTCATTTGGGGAAAGCGAACGCAGAATGGCAAATGCTCCGGAGTCCCACGATGGGCGACTCCGGAGCATGAGGGAATGTGAGGTGGATCCTGTTACGGCTGCGTCACTTTGAGCCGCATGAAGTTCCTGGCGGGGCCGGCGGGCAGGGTGTGGGAAATCGAGGTCCCCGTATTGACCGCCGCGGCATTCGTCCATGGATCATTGATGCCGAGATCAGTAGAGGTTTCAATGAAGTAGCTGATATCGGATGCCAGCGGCTGGCGCTTGTCGAAGCTGATGGACTTTCCGGTCAGCGTGCCGAGCGAGCTGTTGGAAACGGTGGGATCGAGGCCGGCGATGGCGTATTCGATGAGGTTGCTGATGCCGTCGCCATCTGGATCCTGATTGGCACCTTGTTGGCTGCCGGGAACGCTGCCGTTGGCAAAAGTTCCGGTGATCCAACTGGAGAAACCGCTGGCGACTCCCGGTCCCACGCTCAGGACGCCGGTGCTCATGTTGAGAGTCCAGAGTTTGCCATCGGCATTTCGGGTCCAAGT
>JBIPND010000573.1:0-3112 GCA_044374015.1 Luteolibacter sp.
GCGCCCTTCCTCACGATAGAGGTAGGAACGGGGCTTTCGTCCCGCTGCCCCTTCCGAACCGGACGGGCGGATCTCCCGCATCCGGCTCTCCAGTCAGTGGTTTGCTCCGTTTCGCCTCCATGCTCTTGCCGTTGTTCCGGCGCGTCCGGGGTTTGATGGATTCGCGCAGCTTGCGCAGGCTTTTGGGCCGGACCAGTCGCATCCACTTACCCTGGCGGCTGCGTTTGAACCGGTAACCCTGTCGGCGACATACCGCACCATTTCAAATCCTGCTCCGGCCATCAACCCGTCCAGCGGATCGAGGTAGATGCTGGCCAACAATGGGCTGTGTGTGGCAAAGCAAGGCATGACGACGCGCGAAGAGGCGGGGGAGCAATTGCGGATCATCCGCGCGGTGATGGAACGGGCGACGGTTTTCCGGGCATTGTCGGGTGAGACCGCCCTGATCGGCGGCGGATTTCTCGGGCTGCTCTTCGTCCGCAGCAATGCGGACAAACCGGCCGCCTGCTTGTGGATTCTGCACTACGGCCTCGCGCTGCTCGCCTCGCGGGTCGATTCCTGGGCATTTCAAGAGCTGAAGTCCCAATTGGATATGTCGGACGGCAATCTCATCACCCATCTCCGCACTCTGGAAAAAGCCGGATTCATCTCCGGCGAAAAGCTCACCGGCGACGGCCGGCCACAGACCCTCCACACGCTCACCACGGCTGGCCGGTCGGCTTTCGTCGCCTACCTCGGGGGGCTCGAACAAATTCTTGGATTAGGCAGATAATCGGCTTGCCCGGATTTCACTTTGCGATACAAGTGAAGCGCAATAACACCGGGATTTCACCCCGGCAACGCCGCGAATGGGAGGAAGCGGGCCACCGAATTGAAGATCTGACCTCGCCGAGGGTGCGGGAGAGAGTTCCTGCGAGGCGTTGGCGGAAACCGCGTTGCGACGGGGAAAACCGGCGGTGATCGTCAGCGGGCCAGAAGAACTGGGTTTGCTGATGCCCGCGCAGCGGAAAATCGCGTTCACGGCTGGCGCATTCGCGACCGATGAGGTGGTCCGCGCGGTGGCCGCCGCCTTGGCTCGCAAGTGACGCATGCCGACGCTTGCAGTGCGCGCGCCAGCCCGCTACGACCTGTGCGTGGCCGCCAAAGCAAAGACCGCTCCCCAGAACGCCGGAAATTTTTTCGCGGTGGTGGGCAGCGATGAAGGACTCGTCCGGGAAAAAGCCCTGGTGCTTCACAACCAACTCACCGGCGGGGTGGACGACGGATTCACCCACGAGACGATCGACGGGATCGCCGACAATTCCGAATCCGCCTTTGAAATCTGCTCCTCCACCGTCCAGGCGCTGCTGACCATCCCGATGTTCGGCGGCGACAAGGTGGTCTGGCTGCGCAACGCCAATTTCCTCGCCGACAACGTCACCGGACGCTCGCAACGCACCGAATCCGGCGTCGAAAGCCTGCGCGCCACCCTCGAGCGCGGGATCCCGGACGGGGTGAAATTCCTGCTCACCGCGCAAGGCGTGGACAAGCGGCGCTCGTTTTGGAAATTCATCGAAAAGGCGGCGAACGTGCAGGTCCACGACCGCATCGATACCAGCCGCGACGATTGGCAGGAGCAGGTGGCCGCGCTGGTCACCGCCAGCGCCCGCAAGCTCGGCCTGACCTTCGAGCGGGATGCGCTGGCCCTGTTTGTGATGCTGGCCGGCGAGCAATCGCAGCAGATCACCAACGAGCTGGAAAAACTCGATCTCTACCTCGGCGAGGAGCGCCGCGAAGTGACCGAGGACGACGTCCGCGTGCTCGTTCCGCTCAGCCGCGCGGCGGTGGTTTTTGAAATCGGCAAGGCCATCCAGTTAGGCAACGCCGCCCGCGCCATCCAACTCATCGACCAACAACTCGAAGCCGACGAATCCGCGATCGGCATCATGCGCGCCTCGATCATCGGTGTGGTTAGAAACCTGTTCATGGCCAAGCTGATCATCGAAAAATTCAAGGTCCCGACCGGAAATTACAACTCCTTCGCCGGTGGCCTCAACCGCCTTGCCGAAGCGGACCGCGCCTGGCTGCCCCAGAAAAAAGACGGCTCGGGCGTGAATGTTTTCCCGATCTTCCTCGCGGTGAACAACGCCGCGAACTTCGAACTAACCGGCCTCCAGCGCGTGATGGAAGCCACCCTCAAGGCGGACCAGGCACTGGTCACCACCGGCCTCGACCACCGGCTGGTCCTCCACCGGTTGATTGTGGAAATCGCGTCTGCCCGCAAAGCGCCGGCGAGGCGGGCCGTTGCGTCGAAATGAATCCGCCCCCACCTGATTCATGACGTCGTCTGCCCGCCATCCGGCGGCATGATGAGTGGAATGATTTCCCTTCGATTGCGGCGATAGACGTGGAAATCTCCATCGACCGTGATGACCGGAAGTTGGGGGTTCAGTTCGCTCATTCGGATCAGGCAGAGGTCCGCGAGGTCGGGCTGGCGGTCGGAGTAGCGCTTCGCGAGTTCGGAAAGTTCGCTGCGATGAATCTCGATTTCGAAGGCCAGACGCACCAACCCGGTTTCGAGAAACCGCAGCACGAGGTCGCTGTTTCGCAGATGATAGGCGGTCTCGGCGAGCACGGCCTCACAGGTGACAAGAGGCTCGCTGATGTGCTCGGCCAAGGAAAATGCCCATGGAAAATGGGTGTCCCGCCGGTTGGCGAACGCCACGAGAAAACCGGTGTCAGCGATGCCGGTCATTCGCCGAAGCCTTTCCTGCGGCTAAGGTCGGGCGCGCCTTCGACGCTCCCGGCCAGATCGAGAAACGGCTGGCGCACCTTCTTGGTTCGCAATTGCTCCAGCTGCTCGCGCACGATCCGGCCCTTGGGAAGTCCGGTCGCTTGGGATTCCGCCTCGAGCCACCGGACCAGATCCTCTGGCAACCGGACCGTAATTGTATTACTCATGTGCAAAACTGTAAGACAAATTCGCGAGATGGCAAGGGAATCGGGCATTTCAAGCCAGCCTTAATCATTGGACGCCCTCAGCATAATGCTTGTCATGCATAATGGTTCGCAGTGTGAATATTTTCATGAAACTGGAATTCGTCAACCGGACCGATGTGGATCACCTCGGATA
>JBIPND010000572.1:0-3112 GCA_044374015.1 Luteolibacter sp.
GCTGGGCTTCGCGCGCCTGCGCGGCACCTTTCACCGGGTCGGTTTCACGGCGGAACCCTTTGTAGGCATCGTTCATGGCTTCCATTTGCAGGCCCAGCGGAGACTCATCCGCCTTGGCGGGAACCCACATCAAGCCTACCGTGCAACCCATCAGAAGAAATAAATGTTTTTTCATACGTAGGGGATACGAACCAAATCCCCATACCTTTCCAATCGGAAAATTTCCGTTTATTTCTCGGATTTTTCCCGCATCTTTCCGCGCTTGAAAGGGATGTTACAACCGCGAAGGCGGACGGCCCGGCTGCTGCTGGCGGCCGCTGTGGTCGCGTTGCTTGGCTGGTTTGTCGTGCCGTTTGCAGTTCCGCTGCCGCCCGGGCTGTTGGCCAATCCGGCCGCATCGCCGGTGTTTGTCGATCGCCACGGCAAGACCATCGCCCGCCTGCCGCTGCCGGATTCGTCGCATGCCGCGGCGTTTGATCTGGAAAAAGTTCCGGCGGATTTCATCGCCTGCACGCTCGCCGCCGAGGACAAGCGGTTCTTCCAACACGGCGGTATCGACCTGCTCGCCACCGCCCGGGCCGCCCGGGATTTTCTGGCAAAACGGCGGGTGGTTTCCGGCGCCTCCACCATCACCCAGCAGCTCATCAAAATCTCGTCGCCGCCCGCGCGCCGCAGCCCGTTCACCAAGATCCGCGAGTCGCTCGCCGCCCGCCGGTTGGAAATGACCTGGACGAAAAGCCAGATCCTCACCGCGTATTTGAACCGCCTCGACTACGGCAATCTCCGCATCGGCACCGACGAGGCCGCGCGCTTCTATTTCCAAAAACCCATCGCCGATCTTTCGCTCGCCGAGTGCGCACTGCTCGCAGGCCTGCCGCAAGCTCCCTCGCGCCTCAATCCCATCCGCCACCCGCAGCGCGCCATCGCCCGCCGGAATACCGTGCTCCAACGGCTCTCCGCAGCCGGCAACTACGCCAAACCTCGTATCTCCACTGCCCTCGCGGAAAATCCCACCCTGCGCCCGCTCACGCCATCCCGCTCCGCGCGCTGGCTCGTCCCGCCCCCTCAGCCACCGGACCCCAATGCCCGAATCCAAACCACCCTGGATCTCGCGCTGCAAACCGACATCGAGGCGATCGTCCGCGAGGAAGTGGAAAAACTCAAAAGCAGCAACCTCCGTCACGCCGCCGTCGTCATCCTCCACAATCCCACCGGCGAAATCCTCGCGCTGGTTTCTTCCGCCGATTGGCACGACCCGCGCGGCGGCCAGATCAACGGCGCTCTAACACCGCGTTCCCCGGGTTCCGCGCTCAAGCCGTTCACTTACCTGTTAGCTATCGAGCGCAACCACCGCCTGCCCTCCTCCATCCTTGCGGACATTCCCAGCCCGTTCCGCACGCCGCAGGGGCTCGATCTCCCGGAAAATTACGATCGCACCTACCGTGGCCCGGTCACCCTGCGCAGCGCCCTCGCCTGCTCGTTCAACGTCCCCGCACTGCGCGAGCTCAACGCCCTCGGCGGCCCGCGACCGCTGCACCAGCTTCTAACCAACATGGGCCTCACCACCTTGGGCGACGCCCCCGATGCCCACGGCCTCGGCCTCACTTTGGGCAACGCGCCCGCACGGCTGTTGGAACTGGCCAACGCCTACGCCACCCTCGCCCGCGGCGGAGATCATTTTCCGCCAGTGCTTTTCCCCGCCGGACCCGTCGACCCCGTCAGGCTGTTCTCCGCCCGCAGCGCCTGGCTGGTCGCGGACATCCTATCAGACCAAGCCGCCCGCGCGCCCGCCTTCCAGCCCGGCGGACCGCTTGATCTGCCATTCCGCTGCGCGGTGAAAACCGGCACCTCCTCCGACTTCCGCGACAACTGGTGCCTCGGCTACACCCCGGAATTCACCATCGGCGTCTGGGCCGGAAACTTCGAGCGTCAACCGATGAACGGCATCTCCGGCATCGCCGGCGCGGGCCCGATCTTCAACCGCGCCATGCTCCGCGTCCACCGCTCGCAAAAGCCCTCGTGGTTCAGCCGCCCCGCCGACATCGTAGAGATCACCATCGACGCCAGAAACGGCAAAAGCCTTTCCGCTTCGCCTAACAATCAGCACCTGCGCCGCGATGTCGCCCCCGCCACCGAGATCCCGCTGGCCGCCACGCCGGCAGATTACGACGCCGACGGCAAATCCCTGCTGAACAGTTCCTTCGCCGAGTGGTTCGCCAGCCGCCACAATCTGCGCCGCAACGATCTCGCCCTCGCCGAAAACCGCACTTCTCCCGTCGCCCTGCGGATCATCAGTCCCACGCACAATGCCACATTCCTGCTAGATCCCGAGATCCCCTCCGGCTCCGACAAACTTCGCCCAGTCACCAATCTTCCCGGGGTGGCCCACTGGGAGTCCGAGACCCTGCGCATCGAGCCCGACACCCCGGAGCCGATCATCCACCTCACTCCCGGCACCCACACCGTCACCGCCACCGACCCGCGCACCAATCGCTCGCAAACCTTTACCCTGCGGGTGAAATCCCTCTGAGCGGTGGAAAATTTCGCCCGTTTTCCAATGGGATTTTCGTTTGCGATGCGGCGGTTGGAGGATAGGTTGCGCCATGAACTTTGAAATCCTTGCCCAAGTCGGAGTTGCTCCCGGCGGTTTCTCCATGACCTACATCGTGATCATCGGCGTTTCCATGTTGGCCAGCGTGCTAATCAGCAGCACCTTGAAACGCCGTTTTAACGAGTATTCGCAAATCCCGCTGTCGATGACCGGCGCGCAAGTCGCCGAAGCGATGCTCCGCCAAAGCGGCATCACCGACGTCCGGGTCATCAGCACGCCGGGCCAGCTCACCGACCATTATGACCCGGTCAAAAAAACCGTGAACCTTAGCGAAGGCGTTTACGGCATGAACTCGGTCGCCGCCGCCGCCGTCGCCGCGCACGAATGTGGCCACGCGGTGCAGCATCAACAAGCGTATGTCTGGCTTGGCTTCCGCTCGAAAATGGTGCCCGCCGTGCAGTTCTCCAGCAAGATGCTCAACTACATCATGATCGCCAGTTTGCTCGGCGTCGGCCTGATGGGCAACATGACTTTCCTCTGGGTCTGGATCGGCCTCTTCGC
>JBIPND010000574.1:0-3110 GCA_044374015.1 Luteolibacter sp.
ATCGGGAGACTCCGCACCGGCTTTGAGCAACGCGCATCTGGCTACCGAAATAATTCGGACGCTTGGAATTGAACGACCGCCATTCAGGGACAGCAAAGGCATGATCACTCCCGAAGAGATCGATGCCTGGAAAGACTGGTGGAACGAGGTGAAGGACGGGAAACGCACTTACCGGTTCATCGGCAGCCAGATCGAATACGGACCAGATGGTCCGGCCACCCTGGTAGTCATTCAACGTGTCGAGCGCGACCACAAACGCGACGACGAAAGAAAGGCAGGCCTTCGAAAATCATCCGCCGTCACGGACGCCGGTTCTTCGGCTGAATCGGTCGCCAAGCCTTTGTCCATCGCAGGGATTTTCGCGGCATGCGCCCTGATCGGCGGCGCGGTCTGGTATTTTCTGAGGAGCCGGAGCAAGGTCTGAAGCGCCAATCCGCAATGAGGATGAAAGCCATGGAGATGCGCAGTTCTCCCGGCGGAAAAGCAAAAAATGCGCTTTCTTCGTTGCGGGCTTCGTGCTGTTTTTCCGGCGTGTCTGCCGTTACGAACATTTCGACCTACCGCTTTGCCGAGCTCACGGGTCTCAAGGACTTGCGCGAGGATCTCATCACGGCCTGCAAGCGCTGGGGTTTGAAAGGGACGATTCTGCTGAGCACCGAGGGGATCAATCTGTTCGTCGCCGGAGCGGCGGAATCGATCGATCTGTTGTTGGAAAAACTCCGCTCGATCCCCGGGTTGGAGGGGCTGGAACCGAAGGTCAGCATCAGCGAGACCCAGCCGTTCAACCGGATGCTGGTGCGGCTGAAGAAGGAAATCATCTCGTTCGGGGTCGAGGCGGTTCGCCCGGCGAATTACACTTCGCCGAAACTGGGCGCGAAGGAACTCAAGCGCTGGCTGGACGAGGGGCGGCCGGTCACTTTGTTGGACACGCGCAATGACTACGAGGTGAAGCTCGGCACCTTCAAGGGCGCGATCATTCCGCACATCAACACTTTCCGCGAGTTTCCCGATGTGGTTAGAAAATTGCCGGAGGCGCTCAAGGATCAGCCGGTGGTGATGTTCTGCACCGGCGGCATTCGCTGCGAAAAGGCCGGGCCGTTCATGGAGCTGGAAGGATTCAACCAGATCTATCAGCTCGACGGCGGCATCCTCAAATACTTCGAGGAATGCGGCGGCGCTCACTACGATGGCGAATGTTTTGTGTTCGACCAGCGCGTCGGGGTCGATCCCGGGCTGCGCGAGTCGGACTACGCGGTTTGTTTCGCCTGCCAGGCACCGCTGGACACCGCCGACCAGGAGGATCCGCGCTACGTCCACGGCGTGAGCTGCCCGCATTGTTTTGTCAGCGCGCCGGAACGCATGGCGGAGCGGATCGCGGCGAGACACGCGGCGCTTGTTAGAGTTTCAAATCCGCTTCCCGGATCGGTCGCCACGGAAAACCGGCGGCCGGTGAATGTTCCTGCGGCTTACGACGGGTGGAAATTGTTGGACACTCTGGCGGCGGTTTTCCCGCAGATTCCGCGTGCGGAATGGGAGCAACGCTGCGAGGCCGGGCGGTTTGTGAATTACGGCGGCACCGTCCGCGGCAAAGATCACATCGTCCGTGGCGGCGAGCGGGTGGTGCAGATTTTCCCGCCGGATGTGGAGCCGCCGGTGTCGGCGGACATCCGGATTTTGCATGAGGATGAGGCGATCCTGCTGGTTCACAAGCCGGCCCCGCTGCCGATGCATGCGAGCGGGCGTTTCCACCGCAACACGCTCCAACACCTGCTGAACGAGGTTTACGCGCCGAAATACCCGCGCCCGGTGCATCGTCTGGATGCGAACACCACCGGCCTGGTTCTGTTCGCCCGCACCCGTCATTTCAGCCGCTTGCTGCAACGCCAGTTCATCGAGGGAACGGTGGACAAGCGCTATTTGGTCAGGGCGCTCGGGCATCCGGCGGAGGACACGTTTTTTTCCGAAGCGCCGATTTCCGCCGAGCCGGAAGTGATGGGAACCCGGGGCATCGACGAGGAAAACGGTTTGGCGTCGCGCACGGACTTCACCGTGATCGAGCGCTGCGCGGATGGAACCTCGTTGTTAGAGGCGAAGCTCGGGACCGGCCGGACCAATCAGATCCGCGTGCATCTGTGGGAGCTCGGTTATCCGGTCGTCGGCGATCCGGCGTATTTGCCCGGGCGACAAATCGGCAGCACGCAGACGCTGGCACCGGGAGATCCGCCGCTGCAACTCCACGCGTGGAAACTGGCTTTCGTGCACCCGGGCAGCGGGGCGGCGATGCATTTCGAAACCGCGCGCCCGGACTGGGCGGGTTGACCTAAGGAGGGGCGGACTCCGGCCGCCCCAGCCCATGAGGTGACCATGAAATGCGATTCTCTCTCCTCATGGGCTCCCATGGGTAAGGCGGCCGGAGTCCGCCTCTCCTTAGTTCACGCGTTGGCTTTGGTGGGCAGCACCTGCGGATGGGATTTTTTCGGCAGGCAAAGGGTGGCCTCGGCGATGAAGAAAAACAGCACGGCGATCAGGAAGGCGCGCCAGACGTCGCGGGAGAGCGACGAGTCGTTGGCTTGGCCGGCTTGATCGAGCTGGGTGTAGCTGGTGCCGTTGAGGGCGGTGTCGAGTTCCTCGCGGGAAAGAATTTCAGGAGCGTCTTCCTGGGGCGGACGGTTGACGGCTAACAGGCGTTCGCCGAGGCGGAAGATGCCGGACTGATAAGCGGCGTTGGCGGGATTCGGCGAGCCGAAATCGTCCAGCCGGGTGCGGGTTTCACCGGGGAGCAGCAACGTCGCATCGCTGCCGACGGTGGTGAGGTAGGAGGCGTCGAAGCGGTCGGCCCCGGCGGCGAGGATGCGTTGGACGGCGGGAAGCAGGACATCGGCATCGCCCAGGTTCGACCAAGTGTAATCCGGGAGCGAGCCGAGGAACCACGCGGTGCCGTGGTCGGTAATGCGGCGGGTGATGAACGGTTCTTCATCTTCCCAGCGGGCGAGCGGGGTGGCATCGCCGAGCGGGATTTGGCGGCGGATGGCGCGCAGGCGTTCGGCGGGGATGGGGGTGCCGTCGAGGCCGTCACGCAACGGGCCGTCGTTGCGGTTCCAATCCTTGAG
>JBIPND010000575.1:0-3107 GCA_044374015.1 Luteolibacter sp.
GCCCAATAGAATCCCTGCTGGAAAAGAATGCGATGTTCCCCTGATGACGATGGATCTCTTCCCAACCTTCGCCCGGCTCGCTGGTGTTTCCACGCCCGAAAATCACAAGACCGACGGTATCGACATTCTGCCCGCACTTCAGGACGAGCAAGGGGATCTCAATCGGGTGCTTCACTGGCGCTTTGGCAACCAGTGGGCCGTCCGCAAGGGAGATTGGAAGCTTATCGACGGGCGAGCGCTATACCATCTGGGCAATGACCCGGGGGAATCGGAGAATCTGGCCAAGCAACAATCCGAGATCGTCCACGAGCTGCTTTCGCTCAACCAAGATTGGACTCGTGAGGTCGGCATGCGCTAAGGAGGTTGGAAATGGCGATGGTCGCCTGACATTGGAGTGCTTGAAGCAACCTTGAGGCGGAGTCGTCTTGGCTTGGCGCAAAAGAGTAATAACAATACGCACGGGCGCATTGTCTCCACAGCCATGCTTGTATACCTTACGCGTTTGTATCGTGGTTGCAGAAATATTTATGTCCACCATGCGATAAACCCACGACTTGCCGTCATCCATGAATTCCGTTCTTTCGCCAGCACACCGCCGCGGCTTCGCACTGGTTGTGACTCTCTCACTGATGATCCTGCTGACCGTGATTGCGGTCGGTCTCCTTTCGTTGTCCGCAATCACGTTGCGCAGCAGCAGCCAGGGTGCCGCTCATGCGACGGCACGGGCGAACGCGCGGTTGGCGCTCATTCTCGCGATCGGCGAACTGCAGAAACAGGCGGGTCCGGACCAGAGGGTGAGCGCCAGTGCCAGCCTGATCGGCGCTGCACCAAATCCGAACTGGACCGGCGTGTGGCGCGCCGAGCAGCAGGGTTCCCAGCCGAACTGGCTCGTCAGCGGCGACAAGCCGGATCCGGCCGTGGCTTTAACGGATGACAAGACTTCCGTATCTCTGCTTGCCGCGATGAAAGGCAAGCCCGACTCCAAAGAACTCCGGGTCCCCACGGTCAAGATCACCCAGCCCAACGCCACGGGCGGCATGGGCTGGTGGGTCGGTGACGAGGGACTGAAAGCACGTGTTGACTTGGCCAAACCCAAGGAAGCGCCACCGAATAACAACTCCCGTCTGGTTCGCTCCCAGTCCACACTCGAGTCCGGCTTGTTAGCCCTTGGTGCCGGATTCGAACAACTCGGCCATGACTCCCCCTTTGACAAGGAATCGCTGGTTTCGATCGAGTCCGTCGACTTCGCCACTGCGGAAAAAGACCTCCCGCGCACTTATTTCGATGACCTCACCTCGGGCGGCTACGGTCTTCCGGTCAACGTCGCCCTGGGTCGCTTGAAAACGGATCTATCTCTGATCTTCGATCGCTCGCAAGAGGGCAAGAGTTATATCAATCAATATTTGGGAGCCATCGGCAACAAGGCGCTTCCCTCCCAGACATATACAGTCAGTTCCCCCGAGAAATTCTACCTCAGCGATGCCATCCGCGGCGGAGTTTCGGGCGGTGTCGGGCCGAACTGGGGAATCCTCTGGAACTATGCGAGACTGTGGAAGAACCTGTCGAATCAGCAGATGCCGCTGGTTCGCTCCTCTCCTGCTGTCGCCACGGACCCCCGAATCAACAATTGGCCTCCCTATCAGAAGTTTGGAGCGGGGACGGGGGCGACGTTTGCCCAGGACATCCAGCACACCAACAGCCCGGTCACGCCGGTGATCTCCCTCCTGCAAATTGGATTCCGCCTGAAAACCCGGCTCATCAGGGAAGACCGCTATCAACTGCAAATGCAGGTCAAGCCGGTCGTCGGCATTTGGAACCCCTACAATGTGCCGATCACCGCCACCAAATACATTTTTGACTGGGGCGTCTTTCCTTGGTTGCGCTATGGTTCGGGTATCTCAACGGGTGGGCAGGTGGCTCTCCCTGCGGATACCGATCCAACAGGCAATACGGCTGCGGTCGCCGAAGTCTGGATGCGTGAGCAGTGGAAGTTGGTGGAGAATCCGGACATCAAGGGGAAGACCCGGTTGACGATGGAGACTGAGTTGGTGGACTTGCAGCCCGGTGAGTTCAGATTGTTCTCGGTATCCGCCTCCACCGACATGTCAGCGAGAAACAAGCTCAAGTCGGCTTGGAACGAGGAAGGAGCCTATGTGACCGATCTGATCAAGTCGAATGGCAGCCCGGCCGTGGTCACTGGAAAACTGCCCAATGGGAATCCCCGGTTTGTCTGGATCGGCGACATGTTTCTCGACGATCTGCAGAAATCGACGACTCGTGCGCGTTTTCCCGATGTATTGGAGGACAACTCGACCCATGGTTTTCTGACGTTCAAGGCCACTAATGACGCGGGGTCGCTCGCCCGCTACTCCGACGTGTGGAATACAGGAACCGGCACTCCACACGCAGTGCCTGAGCGCATCCTCTCAGGTGCCGTTAGTTCGACTGTTACCAAGAAAGCAAAATACAAGGTGACCGACCTCGCCTTGCCCGGCGGCTACGAACATCTTGCCACCTGGTCTTTCTTCCTCCGCTCCACCACTCAGATTGAAGATGTGAATGCGAACCAACGGGTGAGAGGATGGATCGACGCAAACCCGCGCGCCCTCTCGATCAATCCCCGCTGGGAAGGTGCGGTCGCCGCTGATGGCAAGCGCCAGGGGTGGAATTTCACCGGGGCTCTGATGGGTGGCGCACACGGCACCGGATTGCCCGCGTCCATCGTGGGTGACGGAGGTTTCGGTAATCGAGGATTGGTCGCGGAAGCCAGCGAGGGCGGCGAAAACATCGAACCCCAGCTCGGCAGTGTTCAACGTTATCAGGGTCTCGGTGGTGCGTCCAACACCCAGGTCGGTGGTCAGCCAAATGTCATGATTTATGACGTTCCCAGAAGTCCGCTGGTTTCCATCGGCCAATTCCAGCACGCCCAACTCAGCCGCTACAGCTTCGAACCCGGCTTCGTCGTGGGCAACTCATATGCCGACCTGAAGATTCCGCTCGATGCCACGGTCGCAAAGAATTTCAACGGATTCAACAAGCTCGATACCTCGGACCTCTCCTACGATGTCAACAAGCGGCTGTGGGATGATTTCTATTTCTCCACCCTC
>JBIPND010000576.1:0-3104 GCA_044374015.1 Luteolibacter sp.
TCACGGGTGTCGGTGCAAATGTCGCCGAGCGTCACCTTGCGCCACCCCACCGGCACGCCGTTGACGATGTGGGTGTGTTCGTGGCCGGGGTAGCGGAGGCGGACGAACCATTCGCGATACAACAGCCGCGCCGATTCCTCCAACAAGGCCATCCGCCGGCGGTTGTTCTCGATCAGGTCGTCGTAGGCGGAGAGGATGGAGGCGATGCGTTCTTGGACCGGAAGTGGTGGGAACTCGATCTCGAGCTGCACGAGTTTTTCACGGGGAAAGTGTTTGATAGTCGAACCGGTAAATAGACCTGAGAACGCGCCGGCTCTCCCTTTCAGAAGAAACGAGTAATACAAGAAGCCGTTATCTATGCCGTCGTGAGGCCGAATGCGATGAAGAGCCTTTTGGATCATCATGCCCGGAACATTCTCCTTCCAAATCGCACAACGTCCCGGCTCGCCGCCTTCGCACATCACGATGTCACCATACTTGAGTCCGTAGCGTTCCTTCTCCCGGTCTTCAAAACGCATCTCACGAAGATTTCCGAAGTCGAACTCACCCCACCGCACATTGACGTTAGCAAGGTAAGGAAGCGGTTCTCCCTTGTTTTTCTTCTCGTCCAGCATCTTGCCGAGACAGAGATCCGCCACATCGCCCAAGCATCTCTTTTCCCACTTCTTCATACCCCAAGCCCTTCAAAATTCTTCTGAATCCGCTTCGCCAGTTCGGCGGCTTCCTGGTTGAGGTCGGCGATTTCGATGTGGATGTCGCCGAGAGTTTGCTCGAAGTCGAAATCGTCATCGACTTCCGCCGGGGCGACGCCGACGTAGCGGCCGGGCGTGAGGCTCCAATCGGCGGCGGCGATTTCCTGGAGGTCCACGAGTTTCACGAGGCCGGGCACGTCCACCAGCTTGGCGTCCGGGAAGCGGGAGAGCAGCCAGTGGGCCTGGCGCTCGAAGTAGGCGGTGGCCTTGAGCTGGTCCACGGCCTCGGCGCGGCGGGCGTCGAGGTCCTTTTCCAGCTTGCCGATCTCGCGGGTGATCCAGGTGTCGGCGTCCTTGGCGTCGGCGTCCTTTTCAGCGCTGTCCACGAGGCGGGTGGCGAGCTTGAAGACGAGATCGAGATCCTTGATGAGATCGCGGCAGGCGGCGGCGAGCACATCGAGCCCGGTGGAGAGTTTCCGCTGGGCGGCGGGAGTGGCGGCGCAGGGTTTTTTCCAATCCTTGGCGATGCTGGCGCTCCACGCGTCGAGCGAGGCGAAGCAGGATTTCGCCGCATCGTCGCGCTCCTTCAACAACCCGCGCAGCGGCGAGTCCTTCGGCAGGGATTTCAGGAACGGCGCGGTAGCCTTGGCGAGCGCTTCGTAACTTTTTCGGAAACCGTTAGTTTCTCCGGCGATGGCGGCGGCTTCGGTGAGCGTGCGTTCGAGGTATTGCTGGACGAGAGCGGTGAATTTTTCCGACTCGCCGCGATAGAGCCAGACGATGGCGGTAAGGTTGTGCTGTTGCTCGGCGGTGAAGTCGTAAACCTTGCGGGTGACTTTCCGATAGACGTTACGCGCGTCCACCATCAGGACCTGGTCCTTGCGCTTGGCAGGTTTCCCTTTATCAAAAAACCACAACTCGCAGGGCACCGTCCGGGTGTAGAAGAAATTCGAGCGGATGGAGACCATCACGTCCACATCGCCGGTCTCGACGAGCTTGCGGCGGACGTCCATTTCCCCGTGCCCGGCGCTGGACGCTTGCGAGGACATGACAAACCCGGCGCGGCCCTTGGCACCGAGGTAGCTGTGGAAATAGGAGATCCAGAGGTAGTTGCCGTTGGAGACTTTTTTGCCCTTGTTCACGCCGGGCAGGCCGAAGGGCAGGCGGCGGTCGTTCTCGATTTTTCCGGCGTCCACCTGATCGACGTTGAACGGCGGATTCGCCATGGTGAAATCGACGTTTCCCCACAGCGGGCGGCCATCGGGCAGGCGGTGGACGTCTTCGTAGAAGGTGTTCGCCTCGCGGATATCGCCTTCCAGCCCGTGGACGGCGAGATTCATCTTGGCCAGCCGGATGGTGGTCGCGGTTTTTTCCTGACCGTAAAAGGTGACCTTGTCCATGGTGCGCCCGCCGCTTTCCTCGATGAAGTGGCTGGACTGCACGAACATCCCGGCGGAGCCGCAGGCGAGATCGGCGACGACGCCGTGGTTCGGCTCGATGACGTTGACGATGAGCTGGACGAGGGAGGGCGGCGTGAAGAACTCCCCATTGTCCTGGGCACCTTGGAGGGCGAATTTCATCAGGAAATACTCGTAGATCCGGCCGAAGACATCGCCGGACGCCTGACGCAGCGGTTCGCTGTCGAAGGTGCGCAACATGGATTCGAGCAGGTCGTTGTCGAATTTCTCGTAATCCTTCGGAAGCTGGCCGGAGAGCGGCTCGAAGTCCTTCTCGATGGCATCCATCGCCGCGACCAGCGCGGTGCCGAGATCGGTGCCGGAGGGAAGCCGCAGCAATTCATCGTAGCGGGCCACTTTCGGCAACATCAGCGCCCGGCGGCTGACGAAGTGGGCCTTGGTGATGGGCAGGCCTTTGGGGAGCTTGCCGCTGGCTTGTTCCCCGGCGATCCGCTCCAGCACGGCGTTGTAGCGGTTCGTCGCGTGACGCAGGAAAATGATGCCGAGGATGGGCATGCAATACTCGCTGGAAGTGAGTTTCGAGTTTGCCCGGAGCTGGTCGGCAGCCTCCCAGAGTGAGGACTCGATTTTCTGGATGTCTTGCAGGGAATGATCAGTCATGAAGCGTTACTACCGGAGTAAGGCAGACGGCTGCGGGGGCGGCAAGCAAAGGTCTGGATTGCCAATGGATAGCGGAAAGGGATGCGCGTTGGGCGCAGCGCTTCCGCGTTCCATTGGCTCGCGACAAGAGTGTCGCGGCTCCTTATTGCACTGCCTTTTCCGCGCTGAGTTTCGGGTCCTTGTAGGTGGACTGGACGTAGACTTCGCGCAGCAGCTTGTGCTCGATCTGGCAGGGGCTGTGGGCCATGAGGTCGGCGCCCTTGTTGTTTTTCGGGAAGGCGATGACCTCGCGGATGCTGTCTTCGCCGGCAACTAACATGGCGATGCGGTCGAG
>JBIPND010000577.1:0-3102 GCA_044374015.1 Luteolibacter sp.
CCTGTATCTCTACCAGATCATCGCGCTGGCGCTGACGGTTTTCGCGCTGACCAAATACATGCTGGTGCCGCTGCTGGTGGCGTCCGGGCCGTTGTTCTGGATTTACGTCTGCCTGATTATTTTCGTGATTCTGGCGGCGGGCTGTTTGTTCGGCGAAGAGTTCGGGATCGGAAAAATCAAGATCAGCCATGCGCTGCTAGGGGCGGTGCTGCTCGGCTGCGTGGCGTTGATCCTATTTGGGCTTCAGCCGCTGGTCCCCGAAAATCTCGGGTGGGACGCGCCGTTTCCGCAGCAGGCGGACGGCACCATGCAGTGGCAGGGCCCGGGGCTGTTCGGTTATGCGATTCCGCTGGTGATCGGATTGTTGGTCGGGCCGTGGCTCGACCTTCAACACTGGCAACGGGCGATCCAGATTCACCGGGAAAAAACCTCGATCCGCAGCAGCTACTTTTTCGGCGGGGTGATCTTTTTCCTGATGCTGCTTTTCCACGGCTGCCTGGCCTATTGGGTGATGGCGAAAATCGGCAGTCCGCTGGTGATCATCGAGAGCATGGATGGCTTCAACTATGCCCACGAACTAATCACCAAGTATGTCGGCGGCGAGGATGCGGCGGTGGCGAAATGGGTGCCGACGGCGTATTTCACCTTCCTTGCGATTTGTGCTCTAACGACGCTTGATAGCGGCTATGTCGCGCTGAAATGGTTCCTCGGCAAAAATGTGGAGAAGAGCGAGAACATGTTGATCTCGCTGATTCCCAAACAGATTCTTGGCTCGCCGATTCCGAGTTTCATGCTCGTCGGGCTGGTGACCCTGGTCGGCCTGGCGCTCAAGCTGGAGCTTGAGTATTTCATGATTTTCTACGCGTCGTTTTTTGTGGGTTACGCCGGGCTGGCGATTGCCCGTTGTTATGTTCCGAACTCGCAGCAACCGCTGCCGCAAATCCGGATGTTTTCGATGGCGAGCATGTCGCTGGTGATCTTCGCCTTCGGCTATCTGAACGTGCACACGCCGCTGCTGATTCTGGGATCGTTGCTGCCGCTGGCTTATGTGATGTGGCTGGTTTTCAACGCGGACCTGCTGCGGGTAGTCACCGAGCGGGCGGGCGAGGTGATCGAGGCGGCCTCGGAAATCCCGGCCATCAAGGCGATGACCAAAACCGCGGTGGCCGCCACCGGGGCGGACGTGGTGGCACCCCAGGACCACCACGCGCTGGCCGGACATTTCGAGGGGAAATGGTTTGTCTATTCGATGATCGCCACCTATGCAGACACCAACTCGGTCGGGAATGTGTATTTCGGCATGTATGGCATGTATGTGGGGAAAACCCGCGAGCTGTTCTTCAACACCGCGATGCCGGATTTTGATCTCAAGACCACCAAATTCTATATCCTCACCCGCTCGTTCGAGCACAAGTTCGTGCGCGAGGCGCGGGAGTTCGACACGATCACGGTGAAAATCCGGGTGGCCGATTTCAACCGCAAATTCTGCACCCTGGAGCATCAGATCTTCGGTTCGGAAAACGAGCTGCTCGGCAAGGGCAAACAAAGCCTGCTGTTTGTCTCCGCCAAGGACTACAGTCTGTTGGATATACCCTCGGAAGTTTACACCGCCTTCATGAAATACCTCTGAGCTAGGTCGCCTGAGGCAGGTCCTCGCGCTTGATTCCGCGCAGTTCGAAGATCTTGAGGATGGTTTCTTCGATGAGATTGTTAGGGCATGAGGCGCCGGCGGTGATGCCGACGGTCACCGGCCGGTCCTTGCTGAACAGCTTGGAGTAGTCCGAGATTTTTTCCGCGTGATGGTGGATGTCGTAATGAACGATGTTCTCCAGTGACATGATGCAGGACGCGCCACGGATGAAAAACGTCGGGATCTCGGGCTCGGCGATTTCCACCAGGTGGGTGGTGTTGGAGCTGTTATAGCCGCCGACGACGAGCAGCAGGTCCATCGGCTTTTTCAACATCTCGAACAGCGCGTCCTGGCGCTCCTGGGTCGCGCCGCAGATGGTGTCGAAGACCTGGAACGAGGCATCGCCGCCATCACGATCGACCACCGCCTTGCGGATCCGGCGCTGGATTTCCTCGGTCTCGCTCTGGAGCATGGTGGTTTGGTTGGCGAGGCCGACTTTGCGCAGGTGGAGGTCGGGATCAAAGCCGTCCGAGTAGTGGTATTTGTAGCGTTCCAGAAATTCCTGCTTGTTGCCGCCGTGGCGGATGTAGTCGCAGATGTGGTCCACATCCGCCAAGGTCAGCACCACCAGATAGTGGCCCTTGCCGTCCTCGCCGAGCGCGCGCGAGGCGGTGGCAAGGGTTTCCTCGTGATTGGATTTCCCGTGGATGATGGAGGTGACGCCTTCCTTGGCGTAGCCGCGCACCCGCCGCCAGACTTTCATGACGTCGCCGCAGGTGGTGTCCACCACGTAGCAGCCGCGTTCCGCCACCTTGTCCATGAAATTGGTGGGCGCGCCGAAGGCCGGGACGATCACCACGTCGTCCTCGGTGAGATCGTCGTAGTGTTCGGTCAGTTTCTGCCAGGGCAGCGAGGTGATGCCCATGTCGCGCAACTGGCGGTTGACCTCCGGATTGTGGATGATTTCGCCAATGAGGAAAATCCGGTTGTCCGGGAAAACCTTGCGGGAGGCGTAGGCGAGATCGATCGCGCGCTCGACGCCGTAACAGAAGCCGAATTGCTCGGCGAGCAGCAGGGTGGTGTTGCCGACGGTCATTTTGCCGCCCTGATCGCGCAGTTTTTCGACGATCATCGAGTGGAAATGCACCGCGACCTGGGCGGTGACGAGTTCCATCACATCCGGGCGGCGGACGTTCACCCGCGGTTTCTTGACCTTGCTTGCAGCTTCGCTCATCGCGGCACGATATAGTCCCGAATCCTCCTGCCACCAACTCATTTTCCAAAGTCTCCCGGCCGCCATCCTCCGGGCTTGCCCTCGCGAATTTCCCGGCCATGCTTCGCCGCCTTGTGAGTTCCATTCCGGTTGAGCCATCTTTGGAAATCTTCGCTGAGCTGGCGAAGCGGGGCAATGTCGTGCCCGTTTACACCCAGCTTGCCGCGGATTTCGAGACCCCGTTGTCCGCCTACCTCAA